>JBCDHN010000522.1:0-3451 GCA_038749915.1 Verrucomicrobiota bacterium
GTTGAGACAGCCCGAAATCTGTCTGTTGCCCAGGCGATTGCTCATCAGGAGATCGCTGCTGCAAAGGTGCGTGCTGTCGAATTTTACGATCGAGGAAAACCGGAAAAAGCTGAAGAGCATTTGAACAAGGTAAAGGCCTCTCTCGAGAGAATGAACGATGGACTTGCGGATCCTGACATTCAGCGAAACATCGATGCCTTCGGTGAGCGAATTCAGATCTATGAGCGTCAAAAAGGTGTCACCAATGCGCAACGAAAAGAGGACGTGCACGGTGGCGTTTCTGTTTCGGCAAACTTTTAGAGACTCGAACGGAGTCTTGATTGATCTGACGATTCCGGTAGGATTTTGGCAAATCCCCCCATCTTTTCCATGAAGCTCCGATTCCTGATTCCGATTGCCCTTTCTGTCGTTTCGATTTTGATGGTGAGTTGCGCCACTACCGGCAAACCTTCCCAGAGTCGCTATCAAGCAGCGGCGAACCTGATTCAAAAAGGGCAGAACAAAGATCAGGTTCGAAACTACCTGGGCGAGCCCAGAAGTCGGGAGTTGTCGCCCCGAGGAGAGACATGGATTTACGGTGGTTCGAAACGAACCGCGGCAGACGAATTGGTGAATGCCGGCGTTGGGATGATTCCCTATGGTGGTGGCAGCATTCTTAGAGGGATTGGCCGAGCTCAGAAGGCCGACGCGCCCGGAGCACGAATCACTTTCGATCAACGGGGGAGGGTGACGAACTACGTTTTTGATCTGCCGTAGTCCCTTGTTTGGAAGCCAGGGTTAGAAATAGATTGAAAGAAAAGTCCCTCGCCATTGCGTGCTATTCCTTATAAGGAATGCGTACAGCGAATGGAACTTTCTGAAACTAAGCCTTCGACAGACGTCAGCGCGCCTCTCGCCCCCGCTTTAGAACGCGGGATGTGGATCCTTGAAAGCTTGTCCAGCAAGCCTCGGGGAGCCTCTCTCGCTGAGATTACTGCGGAACTGGAAGCTCCGAAAAACTCGACCCTGCGGTTACTGCAGACATTGGTTTCATGCGGCTATGTCGTTCGCGAGGAGTCGCCGCAGCGCTACCGCCTGACGGACAAACTGTTGCGCATTGGTCAGCCTCATGTTCGCGAAGTTAGTTTGGTGGAGTGTTCTCTGGATGCGATGCGAGCGTTGCGTGATCGGGTTGGAGAGACGGTTCAATTGGGGATTCCAACTGGCGATGAAGGGGTCATTATTGAAAAGCTTGAGAGTCAGTCAGCGATTCGGATTGGAGTGGAGATCGGGTTGCGTTTCGGGCTTCACAATAACGCGCCCGGAAAAGTTCTTCTCGCCTGTCGCCCGGAGAAAGAACGCAATGCAGCGATCAGAAGGATGAAGTTGGAGCGTTTTACCAAGCGAACGATTACCAAGCCGGAAGATTTGAAGAAGGAGTGTGAGCGAATCTTGCGCGAGGGATACGCCGAAGACTGGGGTGAAGCGGACGAAGGGATCCATTGTGTTGCAGCTCCGATTCGGAATCGGTCTGAAACTCTGATCGCGACGATTTGGGTATCCGGTATCGCGGGACGAATGCCAAAAAAGATGTTTGCCGGGGTCGGGAAGGAAGTGATTCAGGCCGCTAACGAAATTGAAAAGAGGATTCAGGAATGACTCGATTCATTGTAGTTCTCAGTTTTCTCGCTTCGTCGGAGCTTTGGGCGGATGAATTCTTCACCGAAAAGATCGAGCCACTACTACGCGAGAATTGCTATCATTGTCATTCGCACGACCAGAAAATGCGGGCTGGGTTGGCGCTCGACTCGCGTTCCGGCTGGGAACAGGGGGGCGACTCCGGTCCCGCGATTTTGCCGGGAGCGCTGGAACAAAGCCTGCTGATCAAGATGGTTCGCTGGACGGACGACGATCATCAGATGCCACCGAAAAAGAAGTTGCCACCCGAAGAGATTGCCCTGCTCGAACAGTGGGTAAGCAGCGGTGCGCAGGACCCGAGGAAGCTGGAAATCGTGAAGGCGGATCCGCTTGATTGGTGGTCGCTCAAACCACTCGTGCAGCCTAGCGTTCCAGTCGGCTCGCCTCACCCGATTGATGCGTTCATTCGGATGAAGCTGGCAACTCATCAGCTCACGCCCGCGCCCGAAGCGGATCGCCGAACGCTGGCCAGTCGTCTCTATCTGGATCTGCACGGCTTCTTGCCGGCGCCTGAAGAGGTGGACGCTTTCGAGCGGGATTCGGATCCAGATGCGTATCAGAAGTTGGTAACGAAGTTGCTGGCCTCACCGCGCTACGGCGAGCGATGGGCGAGACATTGGTTGGACGTGATTCACTTTGCCGACTCGCATGGTTGTGAGCATGATGTAAAACGACCCAACGCGTGGCGGTTTCGAGACTATGTCATCGAACGGTTGAATGCGGATGTGTCGTGGTCTCGCTTCGTTCGTGAGCAGCTGGCGACAGATGTGTTCTTTCCGAATGAACCAGATCTAACTGCTGCACTCGGCTTCATTGCTGCAGGTCCTCTTGAGCTCAGTCGTGCGAATACAGCGCCGGTCACGTTTGATTACCTTGATCGTGATGACATGGTTACGCAGACGATGGCGGCCTTTGTCAGTACGACTGCGAATTGCGCTCGGTGCCACACTCATAAATTCGATCCGATCACGCAGGAGGATTATTATGCCTTACAGGCAGTTTTCGCGGGAGTGGGAAAGGGTGACGTCGAATACGACAGCAGCGCTGAGGTGATGAACCGGCGGAAGGAATGGGCTGAGCTAACGGCGGCTGCAGCAAGCAAGGATGCGAGCGTCTTGCTTCGGGAGAAGTATGCGGAAGTGATTCGTCACTGGGTGACTACTCAAACTCAGCACGCGGAGATTGAATGGAAGCCTCTCGATCCGGAGGTCTATGTGGCGAACGGCGCAACGCTGACCAAGGAAGCCGACGGAGCGGTTTTCGCGACTGCTTCTTCGGAGAACCGAGAGTTCTATACCATAACGTCCAAAGTGGAATTGAACCAACTCGCTGCGTTGCGGTTGGATGTGCTCAAAGATAACCGGTTGCCAAAAGGAGGGCCGGGCCTGGCCGGGAACGGAAACCTGCATTTGTCCGAGGTTGCTGTTCGGTGGTTTCCTTCAGATGAGGGTGATAACGACGCTGTCTCATTGAAGATTTCGCTGGCTTCGGCGAGTTTTGATCAGAACGGTTGGACGGCGAAGCAGGCAATCGATGGCGATCTCCAATCCGGTTGGGCCATTCATCCACGGGTCAATGAATCCCACTACATCGTATTTGAGTTCGCTGACCCTGTTGATGTGTCAGGAGGTGGGAAGCTGGCGGTGACATTGAAACAGCTTTATCCCGCCAAACATCATATCGGGCGCTTTCGTCTTTCTGCGACTTCAGTTGGGAACAGTGCTGCGCAGGTGTTGCCTGCCGATGTTGTCTCAGGATTGAAGAAACCTGCCGA
>JBCDHN010000523.1:0-3450 GCA_038749915.1 Verrucomicrobiota bacterium
CCGATGTACCGGACAAATATCTTTAAATTCAGCATAGTGAAAGGAAGCGGCCGAACCTCGCGTTGACTTTGAGTCCTGGCAAACGTATAAATTCTACGAAACGACGGGGGCGCTGATGGAACTATTCATCGGCTGAGATCCTGCTAAATGCGGGAAACCCTTGGAACCTGAAGCGGATAATGCCGCCGCAGGGAGCTCGATCGGGGTTTTCCGAGTTGTAGTGGTCCCGTCTTTTCTTTGACCACAACCCAATCCGCCTGACGGTAAGCTTACAAATGAACTCCCTACCCTACTCCACCAGCGACAACGAATCCCTCTTTTCCAAGAGCCGGAGAATCTACGTTTCGGGACAAACTCATCCCGATGTCAAAGTGCCGATGCGCCAGATCGAGTTGTCGCCGACCAAACATGCGGACGGGCGAGTTGAGGATAATGACCCGGTGCGAGTCTACGATCCCAGCGGACCGTGGGGAGACCCGGATTTTGAAGGGTCGGTCGAAACCGGTCTTCCCGCTCTGCGTCGGGACTGGATTCTGGCCCGGGGCGATGTTGAGGAATACGACGGCCGCTCCATCAAACCGGAAGACAACGGCTATCTTTCAGCAGAACACGCTCAAAAGTTCAATCAGAACAAATCCGCCGAGAACAAGCTCAAAGAATATCCCGGTCTGCAGCGCAAGCCGCTTCGCGCCACGGACAAACCCGTTAGCCAGCTATGGTATGCGAAGCAGGGCATTGTCACCCCGGAGATGGAGTTCATTGCGATTCGTGAGAATATGGGCAGGGAAAAGGCCTATGAGGCAGCCTTGAACGGCCCGCGCAATAATCTGCACCTCCAACATCCTGGCGAAAGCTTCGGTGCTTCGATTCCCGAGCATATCACGGCAGAGTTCGTGCGCGATGAGGTCGCCAGAGGTCGGGCCATTATCCCTGCAAACGTCAATCACCCGGAGGTGGAACCGATGATCATCGGTCGGAATTTCCTGGTCAAGATCAATGCCAATATCGGAAATTCTGCGGTCGCCTCTACCATCGACGAAGAAGTCGAGAAGTTGCGTTGGTCCACCAAATGGGGTGCCGACACGGTCATGGATCTTTCCACCGGAAAGAACATCCATGCGACACGCGAATGGATCATTCGGAACTCACCAGTTCCAATCGGTACCGTTCCGATTTATCAAGCCTTGGAAAAAGTGAATGGACGGGTCGAAGATCTCTGTTGGGAAGCCTATCGCGATACTCTGATCGAGCAGGCGGAACAAGGCGTTGATTATTTCACAATTCACGCTGGCGTTCTGCTGCGGTTTATCCCTCTGACGGCTCATCGCATGACCGGCATTGTAAGCCGTGGCGGATCGATCCTCGCCAAATGGTGCCTGTCACATCACAAGGAGAACTTCCTTTACACTCATTGGGATGACATCTGCGACATCATGGCGGCCTACGATATCTCCTTCTCCATTGGTGACGGCCTCCGCCCCGGCTCCATTGCAGATGCCAACGACGCCGCCCAGTTCGGCGAGCTTCAAGCCCAGGGTGAACTAACCAAAGCCGCCTGGGATAAGGGAGTCCAGGTGATGAACGAAGGCCCCGGCCACGTTCCGATGCACATGATTAAGGAGAATATGGAAAAGCAATTGGAGTGGTGCCACGAAGCTCCATTCTACACGCTGGGACCACTCACCACCGACGTCGCCCCCGGCTACGACCACATCACCAGTGGTATTGGGGCCGCCATGATCGGTTGGTATGGAACCGCCATGCTTTGCTACGTCACTCCCAAGGAACACCTTGGTCTTCCGAATCGGGATGATGTTCGCGAGGGCGTGGTGACCTACAAACTCGCCGCGCATGCGGCCGATCTGGCTAAGGGTCATCCGGCAGCTCAGTATCGGGACAATGCCATTTCAAAAGCCCGGTTCGAGTTTCGTTGGGATGATCAGTTCAATCTCGGATTGGATCCGGACAAGGCGCGGGAATTTCATGATGAAACGCTTCCTCAGGACGGCGCCAAAACAGCTCATTTCTGCTCCATGTGTGGACCAACCTTCTGCTCCATGAAAATCACAGAGGACGTCAGAAAATTCGCTGCAGATCAGGAACTTGCGGATGCCGAAGCGCTCGAAGCTGGGATGGAAGAGAAGGCGAAGGAATTCCGAGATAGCGGCGCCGAAATCTATTCTTAGATCTTTCTGCCATCCTCAGCTGTTCGCCAACTCCACCAACAGTGCCCGGTTCATTCGAACTCCCGCTTCAAAGTTTTCGATCGGAAAATTCTCGTTCGGGGCGTGGGCCATGCAGTCGGGTAATGCGAGCCCAAGCATCAGGGTATCCACGCCGAGGACGTCTTTGAAGCTTTGGATGATCGGAATGCTCCCGCCCTCACGGATCAACATTGGCTCCGCATCAAAGGTGAACTTCAGGGCGGTTTGCGCAGCCAGACCATACCCGGTATTCGGGTCCATGACGTAAGCGTGGCCACTGTGCCCCGGCTCAATCTCAAGGTTGACAGTGTCTGGGCAATGATTGCGGAGATGCTTCTCGACCAGCTCCAGAATCTGTTCGGGATCCTGGTCGGGGACCAGTCTGCAACTCAGCTTCACCATCGACTCCTTCGGGATCACCGTCTTTGATCCTTCGCCCTGATATCCACCACCAATTCCGTTCACCTCGATGGTCGGACGCGCCCAGCGTCTTTCGTAGGAGTCGAAACCCGATTCACCGAACAAAGCGGGAACGCCGGTTTGTTCGAACATTTCCTGATCGCCATTGGGTAAGCGGCTCCAGGTCTTCTTTTCCCAGTCCTGAAGCGGTTGCACCGCATCATAAAATCCTTCAACCGTTACCTTGCCGCTGGTTGCGTCTGAAAGACCGGCCGCCAGCTGGGCCGCAACCATGGCGGGATTCGCGACCGCCCCCCCGTAAATTCCGGAATGCAGATCGACATTCGGACCCGTCAGTTTGAATTCGAGGCAGGCTATTCCGCGGAGACCGTAGGTGAGCGTTGGAACACCGGGTGCGACCATTCCCGTGTCTGAGACCGCCACCACATCGCATTTCAAAAGGTCGCGATGGGCCTCAAGGAACGGGTCCAGATTGGGACTACCAATCTCTTCCTCGCCCTCAATCAGAAAGATCAGATTGACCGGAGCATCACCATCTTCCGCGATCGATGCCTCCACCCCGAGAATGTGGGCCAAATTTTGCCCTTTGTTGTCAGTCGAGCCTCTTGCGAAAATGACCCCATCACGAACCGTTGGTTCAAAGGGTGGCGAGTCCCAGAGTTCCACCGGATCAACGGGTTGGACATCGTAGTGCCCGTAAATCAGAACGGTAGGTCGCCCTTCCTTATGCTCATTCTTCGCGACCACAATTGGATGCCCCGGTGTTGGGTGCAACTCCACGCTCATCCCCATCTTTTGAAACTTCGCTACCAGCCATTCAGCGCAG
>JBCDHN010000524.1:0-3447 GCA_038749915.1 Verrucomicrobiota bacterium
GCTCCGAAAACGACTCTACAACCTCTACCATGAGCTGAATCATTTTCGGAGCTGGTAACCCGCCGGAACCGGCCAGGCGTCCAGATACGCTTCATAAAATTCCGGGCTGAGACGGCCAAACATTTCGGTGAAAGCCAGATCGACTTCCCGATCTCCAAAATAGGTGGCGGGATCGAAAATGGTGGGTGAGCCATTCGCGAGAAAGGCAATGTTTCCGCTCCACAAATCGCCATGCAGGAGTGATGCAGCGGGCTTGTGATTCAGAATTCTGGGAATCGAAGCCATCAAGTTGTCCTCCCCTACGAATCGAAGGCCTTTCTTCGCGCAAAGCTGAAGTTGGTGCCCGATCCGGGAATCGCGAAAAAACAACGCCCAATCTGCGGAGAGGGGATTGGGCTGCGGAGTCTCTCCGATCACATTGTCCCTGCTCCAGCCGAACTCCCGCGCTCCGCTACTCTCACGGTGAAGTTGCGCCAGTTGATCGCCCAACTGCTTCCAATCACCTCCTCCTTGCAGCTCAAGGTGTTCCAAGACCAGAAACGCAACCTTCTCAAAACGACCCGAGGTTATGGGAGCCGGGACGCAGATGGTTTCGGTTGCCTGTAATTGTTCGAGGGCGATCGCTTCCGATTCGTAGCTCGCCAAGCAGCGTTCGTGATTGGTTTTGACGAAAAAGTCAGGGCCGTCGCATTCAAACGCCCACGCTTGATTGATACACCCTCCGCTCAGGGAACGGACTGACCTGAGTGACGGCACGTTACCCGAAGCTGCACCGATGGATTCGAGAATATGTTGAGTCAGCCGCTCATTCATCGTTGCAGCAACTCCCTCTTTCGCGCTATTCGCAAAAAGATTTCGCCAATTGCCCCGGATTTGCTAACACTTCGCCTATTCAATGACGACTGGAACTACTGAAAAGCTGCACTTCTACTTCATGGGAATATGCGGGACGGCAATGGGTGCGGTGGCTGCAGCCCTGAAAGACTTGGGGCATCACGTTACTGGGAGCGATGCGAATGTTTATCCACCCATGTCGACCTTCCTCGAAAGCAAAGGCATTGAGATTGTTCAGGGATTCGTCGCGGAAAACGTTCCTCGAGATGCGGATTTGATCGTGATTGGAAATGCCATGAGCCGTGGGAATCCGGAGGTGGAGGCCACTCTGAATTTACGACTTCGTTACGCATCGCTCCCGGAAGTGATGAAGGACTACTTTCTGCGGGGCAAACGGAACTTGGTTGTGTCAGGCACTCATGGTAAAACCACCACCAGCTCGATCCTGGCTTGGCTGCTTGAATCCAGTGGCAAGAGCCCAAATTTCATGATTGGCGGAATCCCCGGAAATTTCGGCAAGGGTTCGCGGATGGACGGCGATTCGGAGTTCAACGTGATTGAGGGCGATGAGTACGACACCGCATTTTTCGACAAGCGCTCGAAGTTCGTCCACTACCTCCCAGAGATCGCGTTGGTGAACAATATCGAATTCGACCACGCCGATATCTTTGATGATTTGGAGGCGATCAAACTGACGTTTCGACGGATGATCAACGTCGTTCCCGGGAACGGCACCATTGTCATCAACGGCGATGATCGGAACTGCCTGGAAGTCGCCGAGGCAGCCCACTCGCCGGTTGTCAAAGTGGGATTTGACGAGCGAAATGACCTGAGAATCACATCAGTCGAGTACGCCGCCGCTAATTCTGCCTTCACATTGGATGGCGAGCTGCTTGAGATACCCATGGTCGGAGAATTCAATGTCAGGAATGCAGCAATGGCAGCAACCGCGGCAAAGCGAGCGGGCTTGTCCTGGTCAGAAATCCGTAATGGTCTGCAATCCTTTGAAGGAATCGCGCGCCGACAGCAGTTGCGCGGGGAAACCGAACGAGGCATCAAAATTATCGACGATTTTGGCCATCATCCAACCGCCATGAGGCAGGCGCTGGCAGCCATTCGCACCCGATACCCCAATAATCGTCTGTGGGCGATTTTTGAGCCGCGTTCAAACACCACCCGAAGGCGCGTTTTTCAGGAAGAACTCCCGAAAGCTCTCGCTGCAGCGGATGGCGTTTGCATCGCTTCGATACCCAATCCTGAAAAGTTTCCGGAGAACGATCGCCTTGACCCTGACCTGATTGTGGCGCGCCTCAATGGGGAGGGGAAGAAGGCCTTCCACGAAGTGGATAGCGATGCGATTGTTGAGCGCCTGAAAGCCGAGGCAACCGATAACGATGTCGTTCTCGTTTTCAGCAACGGCGGATTCGGAGGAATCCACGACAAACTCCTCCAAGCACTTTAGGGAATTATGGCGATAGGGACTGCCCAGTAACGGTAATTACTGGATTGGCGAGTAGTCGGTCGGCTCCAGTAGGGTTGAGGTGACGCCACCTTTGATCAGAATCTTCCCGTTCTTCTCCGAGTTCATCCTTGCTTCCTGCCAGGCCGGGTCCTCCCGGAATGCATCGAAAGAAGCGGTGCGGGCCTCTTCATCCTGGTGAGCAATCAGGTAGATCAGCATGTTTTCTCTTCCTTTCTCGCCGTCAGCCAAATGCATGTAGAGAAGGTTTGTCATCCCGTGTTTTGCAAAGAGTCCGCAGGTGTGATCGCGAAACCGAGCATCCAGGTCCTTCAACTTCCCTGGATTCGTCTCATATTCCCGCAATTCGAAAAGCCGTGCTGGTTTTGCCTCCGCAAGGTCCATCGTGCCCGTGTAGTCCGTCGCCTTGAGGAATTGTTTCTCGATCTTTGCAACCAGCTTACCATCGGCAGTTGAAGCTTTGTAGGCGGCCTGCCAATCTTCATCAGCGAGAAAACCCTTCCATGCTGCTTTGCGAGCCTGCAGGTCGGGATAAGAAAGCAGATAAACCAGTTTCAGTTCATCATTTTCGGTGGGCACCCAATAGCCAAGATTCGTCATCCCATGCTTCTCGAAAAGCTTCAGGGTGTGATCGCGAAACCGGGCATGGAGACTGTCGAGTTTACCAGGATTTGCGTAGTAGATCCGAAGCTCATAGAGCGGTGCTTCCTCGGCCTGGATGGAAATCATCAGAGAGAAGGCAAGGCAGAGGCGCAACAGGGTTTTCATCCGAAAACTCAAAGCGAGCTTTGAGCCTCGCGCGAGAAAAACCTCATCGATAGCGCATCAATCCCTCTACGATTTCCTCAGCGAGGATTTGCCGATACCAGGGCGCGGCACAGCGTTGGCATTCCCACCGATTGCTGAGGAATCCACCTTCAATCAAAATGGAGGTGCACTTGGTGTCCCTCAACACTTTCAAATTCTGGCGTTTCACCCCTCTGTTTTTCGTGTTAAGACGCCGGGTCAATTCATTCTGCACCATGTAGCCGAGTTTCTCGCCTTCGGCACTCATGTGAAAGACCTCGATACCCGTGATCTCGTTTTTGGAAACGGCATTGAAATGAAGGGACACGAAAATGGCGTTGGTTTCC
>JBCDHN010000525.1:0-3442 GCA_038749915.1 Verrucomicrobiota bacterium
AGGCCGAGAGCGTGGAAAAGGCTGAGTTGATTGGGAATCTCGCCAGCGGAATTGGTCACGAATTCAATCGGATTCTGACCGGGGTTGTTGCGAATTTGTCGGAGGTGGATGGAGCCATTTCCGCGGCCTCCTGGGAAAAGGTGGTCGAAGAAGCCAAAGCGTCCGCCAACCAGGCGGCAACCATGTCGCGTGGCCTGCTCGGATATTCCCAGGCCAACCTGCTGGATGTGAAAGTAAACAACGTTCACAACCTCGTCCGCTGGGTTAAAGAACGGGTCGGTTCAGATTTGCCGGCTGAGATTGATTTCAAGATCGAGCTTCCGGAAAACAACTGCCACGTTTCCGGCGATCGGGAGAAGATGCGAACCGTTCTCTTCGAGCTTTGCCAGAATGCGGTCGCGGCCATGCCGGGAGGTGGGGTGTTGACCCTGGCGGCGGAGTCGTTCGAAGTGGGCGGTGACGATTTGGCTCCTGAAGACTTGGAGGCCGGTAACTACGTCTGCTTCGTGGTCAAAGACACCGGGCATGGCATTCCTGATGCCATTCGCGGCCGAATCTTTGAACCATTCTTCACTACCAAAACTGACGGAAGCGGCCTCGGCCTCTCTGCCACGTCCGGTATTGTGTGGCAACATGGTGGCTGGATCACTTGTGAAAGTGAAGAGGGCCAGGGAACCACGATGCGGGTCTACCTTCCATCCTCAGAGTTACCTGTCCCGGTGGTCGTTGAAACGGGTGAAGAGTCCGTCGAAGCCAAGCAGGTGACCTCATTGCAGAGCGAGGCGCAGGAGACTCCCATCGCGGGCGATTTCGTGCTGGTGATCGACGACGAGGATATGGTGCGACGTCTGACTCAGGCCATTCTGAAGCGCGGAGGCTACGAATCTGTTGGTGCCCGAAGTGGGCGGGAGGCCCTCGACATTTGTCGCGAGCATCAGAATCGCATTTCTCTGATTGTTCTGGACCTCAACATGCCGGAGATGAGCGGGCGCGAGTTCTTCGATATTCTCCGCAGCGAAATCGGCAATGTTCCGGTCATTGTGGTCAGCGGTTACCTCATGGATTTCGATGCTTTCGCCATGAGCCCGGAGTCGGGCACTCCGCCTTCCGGATTTGTCCAAAAGCCATATCAGGCAGACCGTTTCCTCGCTCAGGTTGGGGGCATTTTGCACGAGAAGGCGGCTTAAGCGGGAAAAAGAAGTCGCACCTTGGGTTTCCGGCCTATCATTGATCATGGTGGATTTCCCCAAGCTTGGACGCAGCTTCCGCTTTGCCTTCGCCGGCCTCGTCTACGTGGTTCGCAATGAGCAAAATATGCGGATTCACCTCGCGATCTCTACAGCGGTAATTTTGGCCGGCTGGTATTTCCGCATTTCCCAGTTCGAATGGATTGCCGTCGTTCTCTGTATGGGCGCTGTGCTGGGAGCTGAGGCCGTGAATTCAGCGATCGAGAGACTGGCGGACCGGGTTACGGGCGATCAGGACTCCCTCATTCGCATCGCCAAGGATGCCGCTGCAGGTGGTGTTCTGACGCTCGCAGTCGCGTCCTTCGTCATCGGCGCAATTATTTTTCTACCGAGGATTCTGGGATTACTTCAATCGCTTGGCTAAGCCCCAGACTAGACAAGGATGTCCTTGACGACATGAGCTTCCTCTACACCGGTCAGCCTTGCGTCCAGTCCTTGGTGACGAACACTAAGGCGCTCGTGATCGATTCCTAACAAATGCAAAATCGTGGCATTCAGGTCTCGGATGTGGACCGGGTTTTCGACAATGTTGTAAGAGAAGTCATCGGTCTCACCGTAGGAAACGCCTGGCTTGACTCCACCGCCTGCCATCCACATGCTGAAGCATCGGGGATGATGATCACGCCCATAGTTTTCGCGGCTTAGTTTACCTTGGCAATAGATCGTGCGACCAAATTCCCCGCCCCAGATCACCAGAGTGTCGTCCAGCAGGCCGCGGCGCTTCAGGTCTTGAACGAGGGCATAGGCCGGTTGATCGACGTCGCGACACTGAAGCGGCAGGTCCCCCGTCAGGTTCCCGTGTTGGTCCCATCCCCGGTGGAAGACCTGGGTAAAGCGAACGCCTCTTTCCGCCATCCGCCGAGCCAGGAGGCAGTTGTAGGCGAACGTTCCGGGCTCATTCACTTCCGGGCCATACATGTCGAGCGTCTCTTGCGTCTCGCCCTTCGTGTCGACCAGTTCCGGAACGGATGACTGCATGCGGAACGCCATTTCGTACTGGGCAATCCGAGCTTGAGTCTCCGGGTCACCAAGTCTGTCATACTGCTTTTGGTTGAGGGCATTCAATCCGTCGAGCATGGAGCGGCGAACGGTTGGATCAACGCCTGATGGATTGGAGAGATAGAGCACCGGATCACCCTGCGATCGGAGCGCAACGCCCTGATGCTTCGAAGGTAGGAAGCCACTTCCCCAGAGTCGGGAAAACAGCGCTTGAGCGTCTCGCCTTGCGGACCACTTGCTGTTGAGCACCACAAATGAAGGCAGATTCTCGTTCTCACTCCCCAGCCCGTAGCTCAACCAAGCCCCGAGACTGGGTTTACCCGGAATCTGATCACCCGTTTGAATATAGGTGATCGCAGGATCGTGATTGATGGCTTCGGTATACATCGTCTTGACCACCGCGAGGTCGTCCACCATTTTCGCCATGTTAGGGAGGAGCTCGCTAACCCAGGTGCCGGAGTTCCCATGTTGCTTGAAATCGTAGATCGTAGGGGCGACCGGGAATCGGTTCTGTTTCGATGTCATCCCGGTAAGCCGTTGGCCCTGGCGAATCGAATCCGGCAAGTCCTTGTCGAACCACTTCTGCATCTCCGGCTTGTGATCCCAGAGATCCAGTTGCGAAGGAGCGCCTGACATGAACAGATAAATGGCGCGTTTCGCCTTAGGGAAAACCTCACTCAGGGCATTCTGGCCGAGAAGGGAACCGAGAGCTGCCATTCCCAGTCCGCGGGCTCCATGCCCGAAAAACTGTCGGCGGGTTTCCAGCGTCTTGTAGTCAGTCAATGGATTCATGCTTAGTGCTTGGTTACGGCTTCGTCGAGGTTCATGAGCTGGTTCGCAACCATGGTTAATGACGCGAGCTCAACGGGATCGGTTGAGTTGGAATTCGGCTTGTCTCCCTCGGTTAGGAGTTTGGCCGCTTCTGCCGGAGCATTCTGGTAATGTTCGCGGAAAAAGCGCAGTGAATCGGCAACGATGGAGCGTTCGTCGGAAGCGAATTCGCGCCCGAGGACATGAAGCGCGATGGCTTGAATCGGATCCTCAAAGGAGACACATCGTTCGGCCAGGTGACGAGCCGCTTCCACATATTGCACATCGTTCATGAGGACCAGCGCCTGAAGCGGAGTGTTGGTCCGTTCTCGATTGACGATACAGCTTTCCCGGTTCGGAGCATCGAAGGCCGTCATGTTGGGAGG
>JBCDHN010000526.1:0-3441 GCA_038749915.1 Verrucomicrobiota bacterium
ATCGCCCAGGGCCAGGGTTCACTTCAGTTTGCAACGCGGATTGGCAGCGCCGGAGCCCACAAATACAGCGTCAAACTCCCCATTGTTGATGCCTATCTCGGTAACAACGACTTCGAAAGCTGGATCGAAATCACGGCCGGGCCGAGGGTTGTCCTCGCCAGCAAATACATCAACGACCCAATCGCCCCGATTCTTCGCGCTCAAGGATTCGACGTCCAAATCGTGGCCGATCCCTCCAAGCTTCAGGTCGGAATGCTGACAGGAGCAAAGGTCCTCATCCTCAACAACGTTCCCGCCTACGAAATTCCCCAGGATTTTCTTTCGGCGGTCGATTTCTTTGTCCGCAGCCAGGGTGGGGGACTGCTCATGGTCGGTGGTCAGCAGAGCTTCGCGTCCGGAGGCTACTTTGAATCATCGATCGATGAACTGCTTCCGGTTTCGATGGAATTGAAGGCTGAGCATCGTAAGTTAGCCGTCGCCATGGGCATCGTCATGGACCGCTCCGGATCCATGAGCATGACGGTTCCCGGCGGACAGACCAAAATGGATCTGGCCAACGAAGGATCAGCCCGAGCCGTCGAACTTCTCGGCCATTTCGATCAGGTCACCGTCTTTGCCGTCGACAGCAGCCCGCACCAGGAAGTTCCTTTGATGGCGGTCGGTCCCAAGCGGAAAGAGATCATCCAGCGCATTCGCCGGATCGGCAGCATGGGAGGTGGGATCTTCGTTTACACCGGGATGAAAGCTTGCTGGGACTCCTTGAAAAAGTCTGAAGTGGGCCAACGCCATATCATTTTGTTCTCAGATGCCGCAGACTCCGAAGAGCCGGGCAACTACAAGGCGCTGCTGAAAGAAATGGTCGAAGAAGGAGCAACCACGGTCAGCGTGATTGGCCTTGGCACGCCGGCCGACAGCGATGCAGCCTTTCTTGAGGACATCGCCTCCCGTGGCAATGGCCGCATGTTCTTCACCGAAGATCCCACCACGATTCCAAACATCTTCGCTCAGGAAACAGTGACCGTCGCGCGATCGTTGTTTGTCGAAGAACCCGTCACCACTGAAACGACTGGTCAATGGCTCGAGATTTCGCGCAACAACTTTGAGTGGCTCCCGAGCGTTGATGGTTACAACCTCAGTTATGCGCGACCGGAGGCTTCAGTCGCTTTGGTAAGCCAGGATGAGTACGCGGCACCGATGGTTTCCTTCGTCCAACGCGGGATTGGGCGATCCGCCGCCGTTTCGTTTCCCATGGGTGGTAAGTTTTCCGAATCCGTTCGCAACTGGCCCAAGATCGGCGACTTCGTCCAGACGATGACCCGTTGGTTGATGGGAGAGACGCTTCCACCCGGAATCGGCATTCGGACGAGCCTGGACGGAACCGAGTTCACCCTCGACCTGCTTCATGACGATCAGTGGACGAAACGGCTCGCTGAACCTCCCCGGATCTTTCTGGCTCAGGAGAAGGCAACCTTGATCGATGGCAAGTTCACGAACATCCGCGAAATCACCTGGCGGCGGCTGGCACCCGGACACTTTCGGGCCACAACCCAACTGGAGCATGGCCGCATGGTTCGTGGTGCAATTCAAATTGGAGGATTGGCGCTTCCATTTGGCCCAATCGTGGTTGGGGGAAGCCCGGAGTGGGCCTTCGATCCCGTTCGCGTTGATGAGCTGAAGCAGGCTGCGGAAGTCAGCGGCGGCCAGGAGCTCGTCGATCTCTCCAAAGCCTGGACCCAGCCGGAGGTGAAGGAATTTGCCTCGATTCAACCATGGCTGCTCACGGTTCTTCTTTGCGCGGTCATTCTCGATGCCTTGTTCACGCGAATGGGGTGGCAGATGCCCGTTTTTGCCGGGTTGCCCAAAATCCTCGCCAACCTGAAGCCCAAGCCTCGGGCCAAAACGGTTTCCGGAACCGCTGCGAAGCCAACCCCAACGGCGACTCCGAGCGAAGTCGAGCCGGAAACCGCAGCAACGACTCCCGAGAAGGCCGAGACCAAGACCGATTCCAGCGAGCAACGTCGTTCCCGTTTCGATCGTGCCAAGCGTCGTCGTTAGTCCAATCGGGTGTGTCGGTTCTGTCACTTGCGGCTGTTCAGACCGTGAACTAGCGAGGCCGGTTTTATGAATCGTGTTCCGGAAGTGTTCTTTGTGTTTTTGCGGCTCGGCCTGACATCGTTTGGGGGCCCCGTCGCCCATCTCGCCTTTTTTCACGAGGCGTTTGTGAAAAAGCTGAAATGGCTGGATGAGGAGACCTACAGCGACACGCTCGCGCTCTGCCAGTTTCTTCCGGGACCGGGCAGTTCCCAGCTGGGGTTTGCGATTGGCTACCTGCGGGCGGGAATTCCAGGCGCGTTTGCCGCGTTCATCGCATTCACCCTTCCTTCAGCCGCGCTCATGATCGGGTTCGGTATGGGAATGCTTCATTTCGCTCCGAACGCTGATGCTCCCTGGCTGCAGGGACTGAAGATCGCGGTGGTCGTGGTGGTCGCGAAAGCCGTTTGGGGAATGGCGAGGCAGCTCTGCCCGGATCGTTCGCGCATCACTCTGGCGATCGCCTGCGCCATCGCGATGCTGGCTCTTGGAACCGCGTGGGCCCAGGTTATGGTCATCGTCGGCGGCGGAGTTCTAGGTGCTTTCCTCTTTCGTCAAACCGATGCCGTAACTCCAGCGACAACCGAGACTGGCAAAACGCCAAGCCGGGCAAAGTCAGGCTTCTGGCTCGTTCTCTTCTTTGTGATTCTGATTGGTCTGCCTCCAGTTGCAACGTTCTTCGGTTGGGAAGAAGCCACCTTCTTTTCCGGTTTCTTCCAGGCAGGCTCTCTCGTCTTTGGCGGTGGACATGTGGTTCTGCCATTGCTGCGTGATTTCGTCGTCCCGAATGGCTGGATGACCGACGATACCTTCATGGCTGGCTATGGAGCGGTTCAAGCCATGCCCGGACCGTTGTTCACCATTTCCGCCTTTCTCGGAACGGTGGCTCAGAATGCTCCCTTTGGCGGCATCGAGGGTGGGGTGGTCGCGTTAATCGCCATCTTTGTTCCATCCTGGCTTCTAGTCCTCGGCGCCCTTCCATTTTGGCAACGCATGCGCGGAAATTCGGTGTTTGCCGCCTCGTTGCGGGGCGCTAATGCGGCCGTGGTG
Source organism: Verrucomicrobiota bacterium (assembly GCA_038749915.1). Lineage (GTDB taxonomy): Bacteria > Verrucomicrobiota > Verrucomicrobiia > Verrucomicrobiales > DEV007 > JBCDHN01. The sequence goes on from JBCDHN010000526.1 coordinate 3,142, forward strand.
GGAATCCTCGTTGCAGCGCTTTACCAACCCGTCTGGATCGCCGGGATCCGGGAGCCCCAGCACTTCATCATCGGCCTCATTCTGTTCTGCCTCGTGATGTTCTGGAAACTCCCTCCGTGGGCGTCGGTGATTGTCGCCGCTGGTTTGGGCTATGTGTTTCTTGGGTTTGCTTGATTCCAAAAGCCAATAGCGCTAGTAGGTCCAATCCTCTACAACCAAACCCGGAACCCGAGAGAACTCCTTGGCGTTGGCGGTCACCATAATCGCATTCAAGGCTCGGGCGGTTGCAGCAATCAGAAG
>JBCDHN010000527.1:0-3438 GCA_038749915.1 Verrucomicrobiota bacterium
GGATAAGAAGATGTTGGAAGAGGGAGAGCGTGGTGAAGAATTTTACCAACTGCCGCCCGGGCCGAATAGTCCGGTTGGCGTGCTCTGGGCCGGGCTGTCGAAATCCGGGATTGGCCTTCATGGCACCAACAGCCCTGAGACGATCGGGAGATCACAAAGCGCAGGCTGCATCCGCCTTGCCAATTGGGATGCGATTCGCCTGAGTTCGGTGGTCCGTCCCGGAGCGACCGTTATCGTGAAGTGACGGCGCGGATATACCGTTCACAAATCCGATAATACGTAATCATGGATTCGATTTCGATCCATTCATTGGCCGCGTGAAGGCTTCCCACACGGGGCCGGGACAACATTACCGGAGTTCCATCACGGCAGATGAATCTGGCATCGCTCCCTCCCGACGATTTGATCAGGGACACCTCTTCACCAGCGATCTCTTCTGTAATTTCACAAAAAAGAGGGTCCGGAGCCAGATGGGTTGGTTCTGCGCACACGATCGGGTCTATCTCGACATCCTCGGATAGCACGTTGCGAATATCTGCGAGTAGACCGGCGACGGTTTGAGGGGGAGGAAACCGTATATCGATTAGCGCTTCCGCTTCTCCCGGGACCCGGTTGACCGCTTCATTGGGGGTTGAAATTTTGGTCACGGCACAGGTTGCGATCCAATGCTCAGTTGGTTCTGCCTGTGGCGAATACTGGAATTTAGATCTCAGGTTGCCCAGCTCACCAACGAGCTTTTCGACCGCATTATGGGCAAGCCAAGGTCTGGCTGCGTGTCCGGGCTTCCCTCTGACGGTCAGCTTGAGATGAAGGATTCCTTTCTCGTCGGTGGTTACTTCGTTGAGCGATCCGCCATCAGGGATAATCGCCCGGCGACACTCCAAGCCCACCTCCTCAAACAGGTATCGGACGCCATTCTCCCCTCCAATCTCCTCGTCAGAAGTCAGAGCAATTCCAACCGAGCAACCCGGCTCATCACGTTGGAACTGGCGAAAGAGTTCAATCATGATCGCATCGGCGCCCTTCATATCGCCTGCTCCGGGACCGACAATGCGTCCTTCTTCCACCCGACCTTGATAGCGGGAAACATCCGAATGCTCTATCACATCGATATGGCCAACCAATAAAACGTCAGGGCATGCCACACCTTCAGGCATCGCGACGAGGGACTGGAATCCATTCGACTCATAACTCTCAATCCGAATGTCGGGGATGGCTTCCAAATGGTTCTCGATGAACTGAAAACAGCGTTGGCGCTCATCCGGATGCAAATCCGTGCTGCGGATCATCATCAGATCCCGGGTCAAGGCGGTGAGCCGCGCCGCAAGTTGTTCATCCTCGTTCATATCCTAATCCCGATCAGCGTGCCAATCGACAGGGAGCATTCGCTCGGCTTTCTCAAGCAGATTCCAACAAAGTTCATGTGTCGGGGCAAGACAAAGAAACTGCCCCTTATGGATCCGGTCATCGCTTCCAAAATTGAAGTTGATCGGGAGGATTCCCTCCGCACGTCCTTTTTGATAGAGAAGCCCCGCGTCGCGCAACACGCTGAGGAGTTCATCACCATCCATTGCCTCCTTCAGCCTGAGGTTCTGCATCAGCCAATGGCCGTCTGGAGTGAAGTGTCTGGCCAATAAACTGGGATAGGTGGCACCGGTGACCCGAGCGTTGATTTCGCAAACATACACCTCGGGGGTGCTGGAGTCCCCACGTTCCACAAAAAGAAAATCCGTGCTCGCGGTACCGCGATACCCCTGAGCGTGAAGCCATTTTCCAGCCATGGAAGCCTGCCGAAAGAGTTCGTCTCTCGACCCTTCGATGCTGCTCAAATAGGGCGGCGGCGAAACGTTGCCTTCATGGACGCTCTCATGGCTCAGGATTTGTTCGGTAACATCAAAGAGCCAAACCTGTTCTTCATCCAAAAACATCTGGACACTCGGGCTATGAATCGCTTTCACGGCTCCTCCGTCAGGTTGAAGCCAGCCCTGCACCATGATCTCCCCCTCATAGAAGAGGTGTGAAGGTATCTCTTTGGTTCTCGAACCGTTAAAGGAGCCGATATCCTTGATCCGCAAAATGCCGATCCCGGAGGCTCCGATCTGAGATTTCAATACAGCTTCCTCAAAGCCTTGTTCGAAGAGTGATTGCAGGCACGACGCCACCTCTGATGGATTGGAGGCAAGCCCTGTTGGCGGCGTCGGTAAATTCTGTGCCTCAAGAAACCGGTGCAGCAACAGCTTGTTGTTTCCTCGCCAGCATCCGTCTTGAGAAGCCACGGTTTCTTTGTTCAACGCCTTGGCAATCCCCAACAGGATGTCGTCGGTAACGTAGCCATCCAAGCGAGTCCCACCATGGGGCGCCACTTTCGAAAGACGGTCTTGGATCAGCTGTTGATTACCCTCAAGGATGGCCTCACCGGCAAGCCGGTATTCTTCCGGGGACATGATGATCGTTTCCGGGAGGCTCAGCCCCAGTTCCCCCGCGAAGTAATCATTCAATGCACCGGCGGAGTGCCGTTCTAGGACGAGGAGATTCTGTTCCCCCTGAAACAACAGATTGAGGATTGGGACGAGACGACCACCATAGGAGTCGACTTCCCCTACAATTTCCTCTAGCTCGTTGGTTTTCTGCTCGTTGCCGAAGAACAACTCTAACAAGTTCGCAAAAAAGATCACATCCGTCGCCCAAAACTGGGGAAGTTTTCCCTTGGTATCAATGACTGGCGCGGACAAAGAGCTGGGCATGGCATGCGGTCTCTGCGAAAAGCTTCGAGCCTAACGAAGCCTGAATCAACCGGGATCGCCCAAATCCAGCGATTTAGGCCACTGTCCCCCAACGTCTGGCAAGCCTTTCGTAGTTTGAAGGTAAAGATACATGATGACATCCTCCTTTTGATCCCACGGCACCTCAAGCAAAGTGGTGGACCGTTCGTAAAGGCCGGAATCCACACCCTCAAGGACATCAATTTGCGAAAGGCAGGTGTCATCAATTTTCCAGAGTTCTCCTCGGATGGAATAACCTTGCTCCTCATCTCGAATCACGGCCGGAAAACCTCCATAGTCGAACATCCGATAAGAGCTCTCAGTATTCGCTTCGCCGACCCATTGTGCCTCGAGAAGAAAAAAATGATTGGAAAAGCCGCGCTTGAGGCTGCCGTAGACAAAGAGCAAGTGCATCGCCCATTAGGAAGGAAATACCGGCGGTCGGGATCGAACCGACACTCCCGAAGGAACGCGATTTTGAATCGCGCGCGTCTACCAATTCCGCCACACCGGCTTTAGGAAAAATTGGGTTGGGATCTTAGGCCGCAGAAAATGAACACGCAAGCCCTTTTGGAATTCGCCTACTTGCCATCTCGAAGCGCGACCGGCTTATCGAGAATTTCTTTGAGCAGAATCGCGTTCTGAAGCGAAGCCGGATCCGAAAGAAGCTCTCGGA
>JBCDHN010000528.1:0-3431 GCA_038749915.1 Verrucomicrobiota bacterium
AGACAACCGGAGTGGTCACCCACCTGGAGGCCAGCAGCAGCGGTGTAAAGCGCTTTTTCCTACAGGACGAGGGGCAGGCCGTCAGCTGCTATTTACCGAGGCGTCTCCCGCTCAAGTTGCAGGCCGGCCAATGGGCCACCGTGGAAGGAATGGTGAACGAATACCGTCCTGGTAACGGATCGTTTTCCAACACCGAAATTCCAATCCTGTTGATGGATCAAGTAAAATCCGGTCGCCCGGCTGCGCTTCCCGAGCCAAGAGAACTCGATTTCAGCAAGATGGCGCAGCTTTCCCCCAGTCAGGCCATGGAAGCCTATGAACCGCTGGAGTCGATGCTGGTCAGGGTGCGGAACCCACGGGTGCTTGATCGTTTTAACGATTGGGAATCCCGGCGAACCGTTGTCGCGGTCATTCCAGACAGCGTCTCCGCCAACGAACGTAATTCCGTCGGCACCCTTACCGTCACTGCGAGGGAGCATTCCAACCGCAATTGGGATTCACGCTATGAGTTCGATTTCAATGCCGAGCGCATCTTCATCGAGCACGAAGGTTCGGCGAAGATCAGCACGGTCGGCACTAGGCTGAAGGACGTCGTTGGCGTTCTCGATCTTTCCAGCGGCCAACCGCTTCTCCTTCCGATTGACAAGCTGCAGATTGAGTCTGAAGCGAAGCCCAAAGCAGCGCCGCTCAACCTTTCAGCGGAGAACGGCCAGATGATGATCGCGACCTATAATCTTTGGAATCTGTCCGCCGACGACAGCGAACGAATCACCAAAATCGCCGAACAAATCGCTGACGACCTCAAGGCGCCGGACCTTGTCGCCCTCGCCGAAGTCCAGGATGATTCCGGGACCCGGAATTCGATTGCTGATCTCACGCTATCTTCCAGAAAGTTTGCGGAAAAACTGACACCAGCACTTTCAAAGAAGGGAGCGGACTATCGTTACCTCGACCGTGAGCCGCTTCGGCACCGCGAAGGCGGAGTACCCGGAGGAAACATTCGCGTTGGCTTTCTCTACAAACCAGAGCGGGTTCGTCCTGTCGGTGAGCCGTTTCGCATTCCCGATGATTCCCGTCCGGTCACGGAACACCTTGCTTTTGAAGGCACGCGCAAGGCGCTCGGTTCCCGCTTTGAGTTTGTCCCCACCAACCAGCCTTTTTTCGCGATCGCCACCCATCTCAAATCCAAACGCGGCGATGATTTCGTCTGGAAGAAAAACCCCCAATTCGATTCGGAAGATCAACGTGTTCAACAATGCCTTACCCTGGTCAACGCGGTCGAAGCTCTAAAAGCTTCTGAGCCGGATCTTCCCATCCTACTCATGGGCGACTTCAATGACTATGCGAAGTCCAACTCGCTGCGGATTTTGACCGAGAGCGGCTTTCTAACCAACGTGCTTGACCAACTTCCACCGGAAGAACAGTTCACTTATCGCTACCGGGGCAATGTCAGCACGCTGGACCACATTCTCGTTAGCCCTGAGCTGGCCAATCAGGCACAGTGCCAGATTCTCCACCTTAACACCATCTCGCTCGACCGAAGCCAACTGGCGAGCGATCACGACCCGATCGTCGCAACCGTGGTAATGGATTGATCAATCCTTATTCGGCTGAGTCCCCCACCCCGTCACCGTCCTCGTCGGTCACGCCAGAGAGAGGATTCCCGATCACAGCCTGCCAGGCAATTTTCCGAAAAACCCGATCCAATTCCTCGCTTGGTAATTCCGATTTATCCCCAAACGCGATGTCACCCTCGATCAATTCCGGCGATCGCGCATACAAGGTGGCGTAAAACACATAGCCCTCCAGTCGGTCAAACCCCGGCCCAAGATGGCCGAGTTCATCGCGCCATATAGCTCGCTCCTCACGTTCGCCGACGGCCCTGTGAATTCCTTCGATTCCCGGCAGTTCACCACGCAAAAAGTGCTTTGCCGCGATTACCATCGCATCACAGGTGGGAAGGATGAAAACGTCTTGAGTGAACTCCTCGCGCAGCGTCCTGACAAGAGACCCATATTCCTCCCCCCGTTCGCTACCCATTTGATCCAACTGTTCATTGGTGAACGCCGCCTCGGACGTTGGAGGTTCTTCAAACTGGTAAAGCTGAGGCCAGGCGTCGGATAGAAAAAACGGTTCTGTAGGAAAGCTGGTGGGATTCAAGTCAGTTTCAAGTCGAGTTGCCCGAGATGGAAAAGCACGCGATCTCGAAATTTCTCGAAGTTCGGCAGTCCGCGAGCCGCACTTCGGAGCGTTTGGATCAGTGAATTGATTCCTTCAGCGGCCGCATTGGTGATCGGGAAGCTGAAGTAATTCAGGATTCCCGCCTCGTGCTTGCGAAGCATTTCGGCGGCTTCGATCATTGGCTTGAGCGATGAATTCTTCACCTCCTCAATCCAGTTATTTAGAAACCGCCACGCCCAAGACCTCGAAGTATATTGCCAGAAGCGATCAAACAATTCCTTCAGCGTCCAAGCCCGTCCCGTCTTGAGCTCCTGCGCCAAGAGTTTGCGAAACTCAACCGCCGCTTTGGTGCGTAAGTCAGGGCGCTTTCTCAACCAGCTATACTTCGAGCCCTTGAGCGAATCGTCCCCCTCTTTGGCCAGCTGCCGGTTCTCCTGGCGGCGCACGCGGTCGAGCGCCTCGTTCAGGTGCTTTTTGATATGGAAGCGGTCGAAGACGATCGCCGCTTCGGGCAACACTTCGTCTACCGCACTAATGTAAGCCGGCCACATGTCCATCGCGACCGCCTCAATGCTTTGGCTGACTTGAGCGGGGAGGCTTGCGAGCAGTTTCTTGGCGGCTTGCTTGGTTCTGCCCTCAACGACTTCCACCACGCGACCAGACTCCAGATCGGTCAAGATCGTGCCGTATTTATGGCGTTTGCGAATGGCCTTTTCATCAATGCCGACCTGACTTAGCGCCACCTCTTCGCGACGGGCTAGGCCGCGTATGACGGCTCGGTTCATCACACCTTCAGCCTGGTCGCGGCTGATGCCAGCAATTCTTGCGGCTCCTCCAACGGTGTGGGTTCGCAGGAGGATTTCGATGATGTGGTTTTCCATGCTCTTGGTAAAACGCCCGCTCTGTTCGGCCCAGGGCACGACGACGGTTTGGGTCTTGCCAGAGGAAAGTTTGACGCGAGGAACCTTGGCCGTGACCCAGGTTTCAAATTCGCAGGTGTCAAGATGGCGCCAAGTGCGTTCCCGCCACTCGTGAATGTGGGAACGCTCCCCGGTATCGGGATCGACCCAGATGGTTTTTTCGCGGCACTCCACCCTGATTCGAAAGCGCTTTTCGGCCTCGTTAATTTTGACCTCGGTGACCTCCCATGGAGCGGTGATTCCCAGGGACTGAGCGTAGAATTCTTCGATTTTAATACTGAAAAGATCCTTGGGATGCTCTAACAAGTCCACCACAAATCCGAGAGAACC
>JBCDHN010000529.1:0-3422 GCA_038749915.1 Verrucomicrobiota bacterium
CCGTGGACATCGGTGAGCCGGAAGTCGCGACCGGAATACCGATAGGTCAGCTCTTCGTGATCGATCCCGAGTTGGTGAAGCACCGTGGCGTGAAGATCATGCACATGAACGCGATTTTCGACCGCGTGCATCCCGAAATCATCAGTCGCTCCATACGTCGTTCCGCCTTTGATTCCGCCACCGGCAAGGACCATGGAGAATCCGGTGTGATGATGGTCGCGGCCCAACTTGGCCTTGTTCTTCCCGAGCTGGGAATACGGCGTACGGCCGAATTCACCGCCCCAGATGACAAGGGTATCATCAAGAAGCCCCCTCTCCTTCAGATCGCGCAGTAATGCCGCTGTCGCCTGATCGCTGTCGGCACACAAGGTGCGATGGCGGTCGTTATTGCTCGTATGCGTATCCCACGGTTGCTTGCTCTTGCGATCCACATAGTAGACTTGGACAAAGCGGACACCGGACTCGCACAACCGACGCGCGAGGAGACAACTTTGCCCAAAGCTGGTCTTTCCGTAGCGTTCGCGCACCGCCTCGGGCTCCTTGGAAACGTCAAAGACTTCGGAAGCCTCCGCCTGCATGTTGTAGGCCAGTTCCATCGCTCGAATCTGGGATTCGAGTTGGGCCTCTTGCTCGCGCTGCTCCAGATGAATCCGGTTGAGGGAGGCAAGGAGATCGAGCTGCCCACGTTGCTGGGATCTCGTGAGATGAGGATGGCGCAGATTCGCGATTAGCTTGTCGACCTGCATGTCATTGGTATCAACCGCAGTTGCCTGATGTTCCCCGGGCAGGAATCCGTTGGACCAGAGTTGAGGGCCAACCACCGGACGCCCTGCGCTCAGAGCAACGTAACTTGGCAGATTGCGATTCTCACTTCCCAGACCGTAGGAAATCCAGCTGCCGATTGAGGGTCGAATGGGCTGAGGATTGCCGGAATGCATGATGAGTAGCCCAGGTTCATGATTAGGCTGATCAGTATGCATCGAGCGAATCACGCAGAGATCATCCGCATGCTGCGACATCTTCGGGAACAACTCGCTCATGACCACGCCGCTTTCTCCGTGGGGGCTGAACTTGAAGGGACTCGGCATGTAGCCGCTCGTCTTCTTATTGCGTTCAGCCTGTTCCTTGGGCGTCTCTCCTTCGTGTTTCGCCAGCGCCGGCTTGGGATCGAAGGTGTCGACATGGGAGGGCGCCCCATTCATGAAGAGAAAGATGACGCGCTTGGCCTTGGGCGTATAATGAGCCGGAGAATGGGTCAAGAGGCTGGCTTCGCTCAAGGCACCGGAAAGTCCCAGCATTCCGAAGCCTCCCCCAATTTTGCTGAGAGCCTGGCGACGAGAAAAGTGCATTGGATTCATCACAGAATGGTGGGAAGGAAATTCAAGGGCGTTAGTCAAGCCAGGTAAACTCGTTCGATGCCAGCAGAACCTGGGTGTAGTCGGGAAAGTTCGCTTCCTGGAGAAACTGAAAGGCAGGCTCTCGCTCGCTGGGAAGGGGCAGGCGCGAAAACAGAAGTTCGTAAATCCTATCGATCTTCTCGTCGAGATCGCCACACTCAGCCGCCACCCGATCGGAAATCAGTTCGGCCTGCTTCACCATGAGTGGATGATTGATCACGAACAGCTTCTGCAGCGGGGTAGTCGTGCTGGAGCGTCCCGGGCTGTGGAGATTGGGATCGGGGAAGTCAAACAACGCCAGCATCGGATCGAGCTGAAGTCTGCTCACCTCAACGTAGATCGCGCGCCGATTCGCATCGGGATCGCTTGCCACAAACGACTTGCCGCCGATTGAACGATCAAGGGTTCCGGATGAGACCAAAAGCGCATCACGCCACTTCTCAACGTCGAGCCGCCGACGATTCATGCGCCAAAGCAGGGTATTGCCCGGGTCAGCGGCCAGCTTCACGGGAACCGCTTCACTGCTCTGTTGGTAGGTTGCCGAGTGCACGATTTCGCGAATGAGCCATTTCAGCGACCAGTTGCCGTCTTCCATGAACCGCACCGCCAAATCATCGAGAAGCTCGGGATGGGTTGGTTTTTCACCCAGCGTTCCAAAGTTGCTCAGGGTTGAGACCAACGGAGAACCCATCAATTCTGCCCAAACTCGATTGACCCAAACGCGGGCAGTCAGCGGATTGTGGCGATCGACCAACGCCTCGGCCAGGTCCTGTCGACCGCTGGTTTGAGGATCAAACTCCTCGCGTTGTCCATTTCCCAGAATGGTGAGAAAGCCTCGTGGAACCTCCTCGCCCGGATTCGTAATGTCCCCCCTCAAATACACGGGCAGGTTCTTCATCTCCGACGCTTCCCGAACCACATGAGCCGCGTCGTCCGGTTTCTTGGTCTGGCCATCGTTCTGCATCTCGCAGTTCTCTTCCATCGGCCGGTTGAACATCTCCGTGTTCGCGAAGACTCCGGCTAGCGCGTAGTAATCGCTGGTTGGAATTGGATCGAAAAAGTGATCGTGACAACGCGCGCAGGCCACCGTCAATCCGAGCACGCCGCGGGTCAGGGTATCGACTCGGTCTTCCCATTCATCCGCCATCACTGCGAGCTGATTGCGACGATAATACTTCGGCCCCAGGCCCATGAAGCCAAGTGCCGCATGTTCCCCTTCCTGATCTGGAAAGATGAGATCGGCGGCCAGTTGGTGACGCAGAAAATCGTCGTAGGGAAGATCTTCATTCAAAGCTGAGATGACCCAGTCGCGATAGAGATAGGCGTTCGGATAGGTCAGCGAATTGTTGCTCCCGACAATGTGCGCCTGATCTTCCGCATAACGCGCCACGTCCAGCCAGAGCCGGGCCCAGCGCTCCCCGAAATGCGGAGATTCCAGCAACTGATCGACATAGGAATCAATCGAAAGTTCGGCGTCCAGCTCGAGTTCGGGCGGCAAACCTACCAGGTCGAAGCTCAGTCGACGCACAAGAAGCGATTTCGCCACGGTCCCGTTGGGCGTCATTCCTGCCGCTTCCAGCTTGGCGAGGACAAACGCATCATGCGGTCTGCGAACCCAGTCTGGATCGTTCAGGTCAGGGGCATTATGCCGTGACGGAGCTTGGAATGACCAGAACTGACCCTCCAAGGCATAGTCAAACGGCTCATCGCCGATCACCAGAGTGACCGGAATGAAAACGGCAAGCGCTGCGGCAATGGATTGTCTCAGAGCGTGGCTCTTCATGCGTCGCCCCAATCACGGGGTAGGTTGGGCCAAACTTGCATTGAGATGCCTATTTTCCCCGTAGAGGAACGCGTAAGCGTTTCTCGGGAGGCTCCGAAAGAAATCCTCACGGATTCCTCTACGACGAAACACTTGGAGGAACCTCGTCTTCCTCGCGGAGCAGATGGCAGATTTTCCAGAACCGCTCCCAATAGTCAACATCTCGGGGATCGAGATTGGGATATCCAGCAACTACGGATCCG
>JBCDHN010000530.1:0-3415 GCA_038749915.1 Verrucomicrobiota bacterium
GGAAATTTGAGGCGGGTGGTGTTGTTGAAGAGGATGAGGTCGTACTGGGCCAGGTTCTCAGCCGTGAAAACACTATAATCGTCGGCCAGATCAACTTGAAACGCACCAGTCTTCTCTCCCATCAGTTGGAGCATGAGATTGCCGTAGGGGATGGACTTGTGGATAAACCCTTCACAGAGCCAGAATACGAGAATGCGGCGCGCAGACTTGGGTTCCGCAGTCGGCTTCTCCGGAATGGCGGCCCTGATCTTTGCCTGCTCTTCTTCCGTGATCGGCTTGAAATGGGAAGCCTTTTTCTCCTCCCAGGTCTGAAGTTTTTTCTTGGCATCCTGCCCGACCAGAGCAAGAACGGGGATGGTGATGGCGAAGACAATCGCGAGGAGTTTTTTCATAGTCAGAATTCGAACGTATCAGTTCTAGAACTCACCTCACCCGATGTCCAACCCGATTCTTTCGAGAGGTGCGTGTTCATTTGAAGAAATCGGAAACGCAGTCGAAACTCCTTCGTATGTCCGAAAAAGGATGCTGCTCCCCTTCCCTGTCCAATGGCGACTCCCCGGCGGTTTCAGAAATCGCTCCCGGTCCTCATGCGAGCTCAAAGCGGGGAATGATCACCTTGGAAGGTGGAACGTTTTTGATGGGTGGCGAAGGACCGGAAGTCTGGGAGAGCGATGGGGAAGGCCCGGTTCGTGAAGTGACGCTGGATCCATTCGCGATCGATCGCTGTGCGGTGACCAACGAGCAATTCGCGGAATTCTGCGAAGCAACCGGCTATGAGACGGAGGCAGAGCGTTTTGGCTGGTCCATTGTCTTTTACAACCAGGTTCCGCCAGCCCATCGCAAACGCACGAACTTTGACTCGCTGCCCAATATGCCATGGTGGCTGAAAGTGGAGAAGGCCGATTGGCGCAAGCCCGGAGGACCGGGAACCCAGCTGCGCAAACTTGGCGACCATCCGGTGGTCCATGTTTCCTGGAATGATGCAAACGCCTATGCGCAATGGATGGGTCGCCGATTGCCGACCGAAGCCGAATGGGAATTTGCAGCTCGGGGAGGTCTGGAGCAGGCCCTTTACCCGTGGGGGGACGATCTCGAACCAGGTGGCAAACATGTCTGCAACATCTGGCAGGGGAATTTTCCGGAGCACGATCTGGCCGAAGACGGATTTGCTGGAACCGCTCCGGTGCGGTCTTTTCCTGCGAACGGCTTTGGCCTCCACAATGTGGCTGGGAATGTCTGGGAATGGGTCAACGACTGGTTTTCGCCGACCTGGCATCTTCAGGCGTCCCTGGAAAATCCAAGGGGACCGGAAAGCGGCGATTCCCGCATCATTCGGGGTGGTTCCTATCTCTGCCACGTCAGTTACTGTAACCGCTACCGGGTCAGCGCCCGCACCGCCAATACGCCGGACAGCTCAACCGGCCACACTGGTTTTCGCCTCGCCAAAGACTTGAGCTAGCAAACCTAAATCACTCGGCTACTGCGACTGAGGCGGGACGCCTCAGCCACTTTCTCGGACTCAGCTCAATCAGTCCCGACTGCGACCAAACAAGCGGCTCAATCGACCTTCGCGCTTGGGTTCAGCCTGGGTCTTACCGGAGTCGCGATCGCGGTCCTGCCGAACGGTCTTCCATACGCGAGAAATGACGTTTTTCCGTTCCTCGAACGGTTCCTCAATCTTCGGAGCAGGTTCAACATTGGCAGCTGGAACTTCAATCGGTTCGTAGCCGTTCTCCCTCGGCTCATCACTGGGATGCTGTTTGCGGGTTCGAATCCGGGAAAAACTGGATGGTGTCACCGCACTCCAGAGCGATCGGACCGCTCCGGGCTCACCATCATCTTCCTTGTTTTCACCCAGCGGAATGGCTCCCCATAAACCGATAAACCCGCTCGACGCATCCAACTCGTGGTCGCGGAAATAAGATGCTTCAAAGTGGATCTTGTTGGTAATGGCAATGTCCATCCCCGCCTTCATGGCGCTGTAATCATCTTCCGGCCCTTCATCGAACTCGTAGAAACCCGCGAAAAAGTTCAAATCCATCAGGTTGCTGAGCCGCTCGGCACGTCGGGCAACCTCAAAGGATTCGGAGTCGGTGGGAGCCAAGGCGGAGGAACCCCGAAGTTCGGGACTGAAATCAAACCTGGTCAGCTCCGAAATGCTGGTGACTTCGGTCGGTTGATCGGATTCGATCGGAAAATTGATCTTTGCTGCCACCGATGGGCCCGTTTTCTCTTCTTCCGCAGTGACGAACGGGAGCGTCCCGATGGTGGCAATCAATGCCCAATTCCAAAGGCGCAGTGTTTTCCCACCTCGGGAACCATGATTCTGCGAGAGAGATTGAGTCGTCCTAAAAAATTTCATCTGGTGTCGTTGCGTGACCACCTGACTTTGTCGTTGGCAGTGTTCTTAAAGTTTCTGAAAACGTTTGGCTTCGGGGGCTTCAACCCGATTCGCCGAGTGACGAAGTTAGTCTAACTTTGCCACAAAACTCTTTAAGCATTCCGGGTCGTTCCTGTCAACTTCTCCCAAACACGAAAAAGCCGGGTCTCGAATCACTCGAGCCCGGCTTCGTTAAAATACTTTGCGAATCGCTAAATTACTTTTCGCCAGCGACGTTCAGGAATTCGCGAACGGCGAGATTCTCCACGAACTTTTTGTTGAGCGGCACCATCCGCATGATGCTGTCCGGGCGGAAGTAAGCATTCTTTTGCAGGATCGGAATCGCACCACCAGTGGAAGCGTCAAACCGCGAAAACTGTCGCGTGGCCTGGTTGTAGTAGAACACCTGCTGAATCATCACCATCCCTTTGGCCGTGCCACCGGTGACAGCGGCAAGATCGGACTTTTTGATGGCGCCGAAGTAGTCACGATTGGAAGCGACGCGACCGTCGTCCACAATGAAGGAAACCCACTCGAGGTCTTTGTTCCAGTTGAGATCTTTCGGATCGATCATCTGCGGCCCCGTGGCGGTTCTTGCGGCAGCCTGGGCGGCTTCTTCGCCTTCGGCCGAACCGTTTTGGGCTTGGGCTTGAATTCCTCCAGCCAGGAACAGTGCTCCAACAGCCATCAGGGTTAGGTAGTTTGCTTGTCTCATCGTGTTTGGGATGTTTTTAGTCTATTGGTTAAAGTGGCTTCAGAAAGGTTAGGGAACCAGGGGAGTGAGTCCGGAACCAGGAGCGGCCATGCGTCGGATGACTTCCTCGGTTATGTCAAAATTGTCGTCGTAAGCGAACAAAACCGCTTCATTTTTGGTTAGCACAATCGTAAACCCGCGCTCAAGCGCAATCTTTACCGCGACGGGCCGGACCTCATTGCGGAAATTCTGAACCAGAGCCACTTCGTCCCGATTCAACTGCTGTTGGGCCGTGCTTTGCGCCCGGGAGAGCTGCACATTCAAGTTGTTCACCAGCTGCA
>JBCDHN010000531.1:0-3415 GCA_038749915.1 Verrucomicrobiota bacterium
AACCGGGTCATCGATATCTGGACGGACGCCGGTGATGAGATCACCAAGGCTCTCTTCAGAACCATTGAGTTTAACGACGGCAAGAATGCTCCCAACCCGCTCTTCATGATGGTTGACTCTGGTGCGCGGGTAACCGCCAGCAGATCAAGCAGCTCTCGGGAATGCGTGGTCTGATGGCCAAGCCAAGCGGTGAAATTATTGAGCGTCCTATCACCTCAAACTTCCGCGAAGGCTTGAGCGTATTGGAATACTTCATTTCCACTCACGGAGCGCGGAAAGGTCTGGCCGATACGGCTTTGAAGACGGCCGACTCCGGTTACCTGACCAGAAAGCTGGTGGATGTGGCACAGGACGTGATCATTACCGAGCACGATTGTGGCACGGTGAACGGCATCGTTGTTGCTCCGATTTATGAGGGTGACGAGGAGGTTGTCGATCTCCAGACTCGAACCTATGGACGAGTGAGCGCAGAGCGGGTCAAGGATCCCGTCAGTGGCGATATCGTGGTTGATCTGAATGAGTTGATCGACGAAGCGGCGGCGGATCGCCTCGCGATGGTCGGATGCGAGCAACTCAAGATCCGCTCGGTTCTAACCTGCGAATCCACGGTCGGCTGTTGTGCGCTCTGCTATGGTATGAGTCTCGCAACCCAGAAGATGGCCCAGGAAGGTGCCGCGGTCGGCATTGTTGCTGCTCAATCCATTGGAGAGCCGGGAACGCAGCTTACCATGCGGACGTTCCACGTTGGTGGTGTTGCCGCTCACTCGCTGAAGCAGCCCATCATCAAGCTCCGGCACGGTGGTGATTTGCACTACAACAACCTGCGAACGGTTGAGAGTGTTGATGGCCGTTGGGTGGTTCTCAGCAAGAATGGCAGCATCAGTGTTCACGATCCGGATGGACGGGAACTCGAGAGCCACAACCTGGTGGTTGGTTCTGAGATCTCCAAGCCTGACAATGCAAAGGTGAAGTCCGGCGAAACGATTGTTCAGTGGGATCAGCACAACATTCCGATCATTACCGAAAAAGGCGGGGTGATTGAGTTCCGAGACATGATTCTTGGAATTACCGTTGCCAAGAAGGCCGAGGAATCCTCGGGTGGTGAAAGCATGGTGGTTGTTGAGCACAAAGAAGATTTGCATCCGCAAATTGTGATCAAGGATCCAAAGACGAAAGATCTCCTCGCGAACTACTCCATTCCCGCAGGTGCTCACCTTGCGGTCGAAGAAGGCCAGAAAGTCACTGGTGGAACCATGGTTGCCAAGACGCCGCGGAAAGTGGCGAAGACCAAGGACATCACCGGTGGTCTGCCTCGTGTTGCCGAGCTTTTTGAAGCACGGAAGCCAAAGGACTCTGCTGAGATTGCCAAGATCGATGGAATCGTGGAACAAAGCGGAATGGCTCGCGGGAAGAAGCGACTCATTATTACCGATCCCGATACTGGAGAAGAGGAAGAACATCTCATCCCCATGAACAAACACATCGTGGCGCAAAACGGCGAGATGGTTGAGAAAGGCTCTCAGCTAACGGAAGGACCGGTCGTTCCGCATGAGATTCTCGAAATTTGTGGACCCCACGAATTGCAAGAGCACCTGGTGAACGAAGTTCAGGAGGTGTATCGCCTCCAAGGGGTGGAGATCAACGATAAGCACATCGAGATCATCATTCGCCAGATGTTGCGCAAGGTGAAGGTCACCGATCCTGGTGATACGCACTTCCTTTGGGGAGACCAAATCGAGCGTATCGATTTCGAACTCACCAATAAGGACATTGAGGAACAAGGAGGTAAGCCGGCAGAAGGTGAGCCTGTTCTTCTTGGAATCACCAAGGCTTCACTGGAGACCGATAGCTTCATCTCGGCGGCCTCCTTCCAGGACACCACCCGTGTGTTGACCGATGCAGCGACGCTTGGAAAAGTCGATACACTTCGCGGATTCAAGGAGAACGTCATTATGGGGCACTTGATCCCGGCTGGAACCGGCTTCCACCTGGCTAGAAATATTGAGATCCAGGCCACGGTTGAGCCTGAGAAGCCAGATGAGCCGGAGTTCATGGAAGAGGAAGAAGAATCGGTCGAGCCCGACTTCGTTGCGATGGATTAAGGAATCGCAGCTCATCCAAAACGATTAATCTACAAAACGCGTCTGTCCGAGAACCGGGCAGACGCGTTTTTTGTGGCCCCAAGAAAGAGCGTCACTGCACAAAAAAGGCCCCAACTTCGTTGGGACCTTTCGGATTTTGATTCTGCGAGAATCGTCTGACGCTTTCGACTTGGCCTTTGGTCTTACTCTTCGTCTTGAGCGCCTACCGTTCCCTTGGGTTCATCCGGATCTTCCCGGACAAAAACGCGCATCTGGCCGAAACCGGTTCGTTCGCCGGTCTTGAGCTTGAGTTGCAGGGTGCGACCGTCTTCGTCGATTTCAATTTTATCAGCCATCTCCAATCCCTGAACGGTCAATCCTTCGATGGGCTCGTCAAAGGTGATACTGCGAACCACGAATTCTGTTGAATCCGGCTCCGAGCTGTCGGTATCAAGTTGGATCAGGTAGCTGCGCATCCCGTCACTTGCGACTTCGCGGGATCCACCCTCACCTGGAGTCTGGTCCATTGTGATCTGCTGACCGGGTTCGAGGCTGGTCTCTTTCTCGACCACAACCAAGGGGCCGACGTCGCCGGAACCGATGACAACTTTGCCCGATGCATTGAGATCGTTTTGTCCATCGAGGACAGGAAGCTTGAGGGAAGGATTGGCAGCGAGAGTGCTTTCAGGCTTGTCGGGATCATTTGCCTCCCACTCCACACCGTCGCCAATCGCGATCGAGCCATCTGAATCCTTACCTTGGAATGCGTCCGGCAGTACGTAAAAGGCAACCACGATGGCCGCGGCCGCAGCGATTCCTGCTGACCATGCCACCATGCGACCAGCCGGGAAAGCGATGACCTTGGCGCTCTTGGCATTCTCATCTGCTGCCTTGAGCTTGGGAAGCAACTCTGCGATGAACTCTTCCGAGGTTTCCTGCGCACGAACCCGGGTTTCCAACCCGTTCAAAAAGGCAGGAAAAGAGCGTTCAGGATTCAAATTCTGTTCGAGAAGATCAACCAACTCGAGTTTGCTTCTCGCTTCGCAGATTCGGACCGGATCCTGGCTCAGGAGTTCGGAGAGTTCCTCAGTTTGGCTGGCGGAAAGATCTCCATCGATCATTTCGCTCAGTAATTCCTGATATCGTTCGGCACTCATGTTTGTGGTTGGGTTGTCGCCTCAGCAAGACGAAGCTCCATGCATTTTCGGATTTGGGCGCGGATGCGTTCTAACGACTTCCGCACAGCAGCAGCTTTCATACCTAGAACCTCGGCCAGGTCGGAAGCTTTGACATTTTTCTCATAACGTTCCCGAACCATTTCACGGCTCTTTCCG
>JBCDHN010000532.1:0-3400 GCA_038749915.1 Verrucomicrobiota bacterium
GGTAGCGCGTATCTCCGCGAATTGCATATTGGCTCAGATGGCTCCGGGATCATCCTTGGGAGCCTCGGGACAGTGCTGACACGTTGCGACTTTCCGAGAGGGCGACTCCCGACATACACGGTGTCGGCCATTTGCCCGGTTTCCGGTTGGAAATAGTCCCGATGCACCCGCATCATCCGTTCGGGCAGGGTAAAAACGATGCAGTTCAGGTCAAAAAGATCGACGACCGCGTTATTGTACTGAAAGCGGTTCATCCGCCGGATCGGTGTGTGGGCGAACGCCTTTTTCTCGGTGACCGACTGATGGAGCAGGTTTTCGAGGGTGGCGAGCAGTTTGGTCCGGGCCTCGGGCTCGATCTGGGGTTCATCCTCCGGTGGCATCTCTTCGAAATCGATCACGTCGACAATTTCACGCAGCAGTTCAGGATCCTGCATTAATTGCTGAACATCAGTGATTTCCAACAGGTTGATCTTTCCCTTGACCTTGCCATTTTCGCCATGGCACTGGATGCAATGGTTCTGAAACACTGAGAAAATTTCCTCCGTCGACTGCTCTCCCAGCAGCAACCCGGGAAGGAGCCCAAAGCTCAACACAAAAACCTGAAGGTTCGAAGCGTTCATTCGGGAAAGAAGCTCAGGCGGATGGGGGAAATCTCAGGGGGAGGACCATATCGCTGTATCCACGGCCTGTAGCGGGCTGCTTTATCACTTCACGAAAGAATTCCGGGAACTGCGGATAGCTCGGTTGAAAATTGGAAGTTGGTCCCTCGGATCCGGAGCGAAGCGCATGGCGCCGACCAACCTAGCTTTGGCTATCGTCCTTTAATCGATACTCAAGAATGTGCAGCGCGTCATCTGCGGTGAATCGTCCGATCGCCCCACTGCTGTAAACGGCGATGTCCACTTCTCCCTCGGGATCGATCAGGAATCCGGTCGCATGGAGATAGGTTGAATCGTCGGAGTAATAAGCCGCGAAAGTCTCCGCAAACGTTTCCGGATCCAGCCCATAGCCGACCGGAAATTCGAGCCCAAGCTTCTCCACCGTCGCGGTCGCCTCTTCAAGCGTTTCACTGGAAGCGCCGATGACGCGAACGCCCTTCTCGGTAAACTGTGAAAGCTTCCTCTGAAAGTCAGCCAACTGCTGACGACAGAATGGTCACCAGAAGCCGCGATAGACCAGAAGCAGCGTCCAGCTTTTTTCTGGTAGTGAGTGAGCGTCACCAGAAGTCAAATCCAGACACAGAGATGGGAAGGGATCACCGGTATCAAGCTTTGGGATCGATGGTTGTGGCATGGAAAGGAAAGGATTGGATGGTAGACCACGATTGCGAAAGTAGTTTCCTTTGTCAACCAGTAGACTTTTTGTAACCTAGAATCCCATGAAGCCCAAGTCGACTGCGCCGATCCTTCCAACCTGCGATGAACCTTGCCCAATCGAGCGGGGGATGCGGATCATTGGGGGAAAGTGGAAAGGGTCCATCCTCTGGCATCTCAAGGATGGCCCTCTCCGTTTTAACGAGCTCGCGAGACTGCTCGGGGGCGCCAGTCGCAAGATGGTCAACGCCAGACTGAAAGAAATGGAGGAATTGGGCTTGGTTAGCCGAACCGTCTTGTGTGACCGTCCCATCGCGGTGCAATACGAAATCACTCAGTTCGGTGGCTCAGCCCTAACTGTGCTCGAAACGCTGAAGATTTGGGCAGAGGAAAACGAAATCTGATGACGAAACTCGAGGCGTTCATTAAGCGGGCTGAACGGATTCGCTTGTTGTCGGCGCCCTCAATCTGTTAGCCTCTTTCTGACTTCCAAGAGGACCGATTCGCGATGAACACAACGTTTCACTTTGAAAACGAGCATGAGGCCTATCTGGCTCTCCTGTTTGATCCTCATGACACGGCTTTGAGAAACAGGACGATTTGAAGCTCCTTACTCTATCCGGTGGAGGTAAGCGTAGTGATCTTCAATCCTGTCGGTTCGAACTCCGCGAAATACTCAATGAATCTCATCAATGATCACCGATCCGTAACCTACCAAATCGTTTTTGGGGTTACTGCCGTGATTGTCGGTTGGGCGCTTATTCACGCGCAAATGGTGGTTCGAATTGCCCCGGATCACTATACCAAATACCACGAACCGCTTGGCGACCTTGAGAATCCCGTACTTATCGCGGCAGGCTATGGAATCGGTGCATCGTGGCTGCCCGGACTTCTTTTGGGGATCGCTGCGGCTCTCCTCGGTCGGGGCGGCTCCCGATACAAAGTCTCACCTCGCTCACTAATTTTGGGTAGCGTGGTGCTGGTGATTGCAACGGAAATCATTGCCGTTCTCTCCGGAATCATCGTCTATTTCTGGAAAGACGTGTTTTATCCAGAAAGTTGGTTTCCAGTAATGACGGCATCGATCCAAATTTCCCAGACCATTCAAGTTACAATGTATCTGGCGATTTCCGTTTTTTCAGCCGTCTTATTTCTCGGGCTGCATGTCTATCGCAATCGACATACCAAAAACTGATTGGGACATCGACCGAAGTTCAATCCCGGTTCACCGCTGCGATCGAATAGAAGCTTCCGCCGGATTGCGGGCCAAGGTTGACAACGCCGGGATCGACTTCGGCGACGTAAATCCGGTAGGCGAAGTCTTTGTTCGTTTTCACGGTATCTTCCGTTCGTTCGAACCTGGGCTTTGAGCTGCCGTTCACCAGCCAATCAACCTCGGATTCAACGCGGGTATCGACGAGTAACAGCAGCATGCCCGGTTCTGAAATCGTCACTTCATAGTTCGCTTCGATTTTCTTGTCATCGTTGAACGTGAGGACGTGGTCGCCGCCTTGCAGGCGCTCAGGAATCTTCGTGAACCGGTAGTCGCGATCCTGGAAGATCGGTTTGCCTTCAATGAAACCGTGCGTTGCGACTTTGGGAGCTTCCGCGGTTTCTCCTTTGGTTTTGCGGACAACGGAGGCGATGACGCTTCCTCGTGGGATCACATTCTTGGGAACGTTCAGGGTAAAACTTTCAGAGTCTTTCGGGATCGGGGAAGTCAGGGTCCGAGGATAGAGCGGAGTATTCGCGTAAGCCACAAATTGGTCCGCAATCTTGGCATCCTCGCCAGCACAATCGTGGAACAGGAATCGATAACGCAGGGTCAGGGATTCGCCCTCTTCCAGGGTCAGCGCACCATCTCCGCCGTCCTTGGTTGGTCCAAAGGGATTGGGGGCGACCAGGCCGTAGTCCCGGGCATGCCACCAGGTGGGGCTTCGCGGATTTTGTGGATGAGCAAGAATGGCGATCCCGGCATCTTTCTCTTCGATCTTTCCCCAATAGTGGACCCAATCTGATCTTTCTCCCCAGATTGCTTTGCCTGCGGTCCCTTGCTCGTTTCGTGCATGACCAAAAACCTCGGCAAC
>JBCDHN010000533.1:0-3391 GCA_038749915.1 Verrucomicrobiota bacterium
GGATGATGGGGATCAATCTGCTTCACAAGCTTCGCGAGATCGTTGATGTGTCGCCAAAGGGCGACGTTGGTATCGCCATTCTCGCCCACTTCCATCTCGTTTCCCAGTCCCCAGGCCAACACCGCTGGATGATCTTTGTATTTCTCGACCGCACGACGCACTTCGTCCGTTTGCCTCTCAATCAGCTCCGCATCCTCATAATTGGCTCCGCGGTTCAGATGCGCTAACCAAATCCCTACTGTCACTGTCAGGCCGTGTGAATGAGCCGTATCCAGAAGTTCTTTCGTCTTCGCATCTACCCCCCATGTTCGAATCGAATTGCCCCCACACTGCTTCAACAAATCCAATTTCACACTTCCTCCGGCACCCTTGATCAAATACGGTTTCCCTTCTCGCATCAGCTTCCAGGTTCCTGCCACTTCTTCCAAAGAAACCGGCACTGGTGCTGCGCTTAGGGTCGAAGCAAAGGTGAGAAACCAAGAGCAGAGGATCAATCGAACCATCTGCCAGCGTTTCACAGGCTTTGTCTGATGCAAGGATAGAAGAAACAGGGCCGCCAAAATTCGAACTTCAGCGTGGCAAAAAGATTGACGTCTCTATTCTGATCCCTTCAGAATCCCGGAATCATGAGATTGGGATGCTTTGGGATTTTTATAGCGATTGCCATGCTTTGGGGCGGCGGTCAGATGACGTATGTTGGAATCACCAATCGAGAGCCGACTGAGGTTTCGATCGATGAACTCATCAAAATCAAGCCCAGTGCGAAGTGGCTCAAAGTCACCGACGGGAGAATCGATTTCCTCAACTGCGTTTATCAAGAGTCCATTACCGGTGAGCCCAAGGAGCTCTACATTCCCATCGTCTCCAAGGAGTCCGATGACGAGGAAGTCCATGTGATCTACCACACGGAAGAAGCCGATTACTTCGAGACCTTCAAAAAGCTTCAAGCCATCGGCAACGACGAAGAACTTTCCGAAGGAGAAGCCATTCTGAAAATCGCCGAAATGAGCGAGAAACTCTTCGAAGAGAAAGATGTAATGGGATTGGTGGAGTTTGGGATCGACTCCGACAGTGGTGATGATGAAGCCAGAGGGCTATTTGAGAATCTGGCGGAGGGAGCCATCATGATTGAAGCCGGAGAAAAACCTTCGCTTGGAGCAGGTATCGCGTTGCTGGTGGTCGGGCTGGGAATCTCCGCCTTCATGGTGCGGGGAATGCTTTCGAGAGAGTCTGAATAGTTCAGAACCCGAAAACTCCGCTATCCGGCCATCAGTCCGGTAATGTTTCCGTCCGCATCAATGTCAATTCCCTCTGCTGCCGGCACTTTGGGCAACGCTGGCATCCGCAGAATATCCCCGGTCAAGGCCACCAGAAAGCCCGCACCATTGGCGATCTCGAAGTCGCGAACGGTAATCTTAAAGTTCTTGGGACGGCCCAATAAGGCTGGATTATCAGAGATCGAATTCTGCGTTTTGGCCATGCAAACGGGGAGTTTGGTGAGGCCAAGCTTCTCGAAGCGAGCCAGTTTTTTCTCTGCAGCAGGGGCAAAGTGAACACCGTCAGCTCCGTATACTTCCCGGGCAATCGTTTCGATCTTCTCTGAAACGCCAGCTTCCAGCGAATACAGAGGCTTGAGAGGTGGGCTTGGCTTACTGGCAGCCTCAACGACCACGTCCGCCAACTCCGCGCTCCCCGGTCCTCCGTCAACAAACCCTTTCGAAACGACACAGGGAATGGACTGCTCTACACAGAAGCTGCGAACCCGCTCAAACTCTTCGTCCGTGTCATCGGGGAACGCATTGATCGCCACAACAATGGGCCGACGAAACTTTGCCGCCGCCTCAAGGTGGGCAGCGAGATTTTCAAGCCCACGATCAACCGCTTCGGGATCGGAATCTGTCAGATTGGCGAGGGAAACCCCGCCATGCATTTTGAGGGCCCTAATCGTTGCCACCAGAACCACTGCATCCGGAGCGATCCCGGCCGAGCGGCACTTGATGTCGAAAAATTTCTCTCCTCCAAGATCAAACGCAAAACCTGCCTCGGTAATGGTGTAATCGGCTCCACCCAACGCGGTGCGGGTTGCCAAGACCGAGTTGCATCCATGGGCAATATTCGCAAATGGCCCCCCATGAATGACCGCAGGAACACCTTCGAGAGATTGAACCAGATTGGGACGCATCGCATCACGCAAAACCGCGAGCAGGGCGCCAGTGATGTTTAGACTGGAGGCGAAGACCGGATTCCAAGCTGAATCATAGCCCAGCAGAATTCGATCGAGACGATCGCGAAGATCCTCCATCGATTCCGAGAGGCAGAAAATCGCCATGACCTCACTCGCGGCCGTGATGTCGAACCCACTTTCCCGGGGAACACCATGACCTCCAAGTCCTAAGTTCACCTCCCGAAGCGACCGGTCGTTGGCATCGAGAGCGCGCTTCCAAAGAACGCGGCGTGGATCGAGCGGGGTAGACCGAAAGTGGAGTTGGTTGTCCAGAGTCGAGGCGATGAGGTTGTGAGCGGTCGTAATCGCATGAAAATCACCATTGAAGTGGAGATTGATTTTCTCGGATGGAGTGAGCGAAGCCAATCCGCCTCCGGTGGCTCCCCCTTTTCTACCGAAAACCGGTCCCATCGACGGCTCGCGCAAGGCCAACGCCACGTTCTGACCACGGTGTCTCATCCCCTGAGCCAGCGCGATTGATGTCGTGGTTTTCCCCTCCCCGGCCGGAGTCGGCGTTATCGCACTAACAAGAATAAACTTCCCACGAACCGGGCGAGCAGTGACGAAATCCAAGTCTATCTTCGCACGATCGTTCCCATAACACTCCAGGTTTTCTTCGGGAATTTCCAGATCATTGGCGACATCCTGAATCTCACGAATTGACATATCGTTCATTTCCAATGCCCGACTCGGACTTTCAAGCCTTTTAGGCCATGAAGTTTGGTGAAGCCGCTGGACGTGTTTTGGGTCTAACGTCAGGGAAATTACCCAAC
Organism: Verrucomicrobiota bacterium; assembly: GCA_038749915.1. Taxonomy (GTDB): domain Bacteria; phylum Verrucomicrobiota; class Verrucomicrobiia; order Verrucomicrobiales; family DEV007; genus JBCDHN01. The sequence goes on from JBCDHN010000533.1 coordinate 2,998, forward strand.
ATTGAATTCGCCATTTGCATAATGGCAGGGTCACCCGACCATCTGCACCAACATGGAACGCCGAGTTGTATTAACCGGCCTGGGAGTCGTTACCTCTCTCGGCTGGGACCTACCTACATTCTGGAATCACCTGGCCGAAGGGCGCAGCGGGATTCGTCGGATCCAGAGTTTTGAAACTTCCGATCTCCGTTGACAGATTGGAGCTGAACTTCTGGATTTCGAAGCCAGTTCGTACTTTGCCAATTCTCGAGATGCCAAACGGGCGGAGCGCTTCATCCAGTTTTCTGTCGCTGCTTCCAAGATGGCGGTTTCCGAGTCGGGACTGGAATTGGAAAAGGCAGAAGATCCCGGCCGAGTGGGTGTCTTTTTGGGAACGGGGGTGGGAGGACAAAGA
>JBCDHN010000534.1:0-3390 GCA_038749915.1 Verrucomicrobiota bacterium
GACACGAACAAACGTCTCCATCAATTTGGGTTGTCGGTTCAAGAGCAGCAGAAAGTGGGTTCCCAAATAATACGAACCCATCATCTTTCGGCACGCGCGCTCGTATTCACGAAGCTGATCAGCGCGAACCAGTCCTGTCGAATGTTTGAGCAAGGGAACAATGTGAGATTCGAGGAGAAGCGATTGTTTCAACGCCAGGGTGATCCCTTCTCCCGTGCACGCGTCGAGATAACCGGCCGCGTCACCGATGAGGATGACAGAATCGCTGACTCGGCGCTTGGTTTTTTGTTCCAAGGGACCGGTCGTGAGAGTTTCAGACACGGGTTTGGCGCCCTCCAATCTGGATTGAATGTCAGGGAATTCCTTGAGCAGAGAGTCCAGCAAGTCGGGACCGGGTTTGGTGTCAGAATAGGCTTTGCGTTCCCAAAGACAGGCGATGCCGACCTGGTTGGGACCGCACGGGGTGACGTATGCCTCGACTCCGGGACCGGAATGGACATCGACGTAGCGACTCCAGGGTGGCACTTCAAAATGACGACGGATGCCAAGGCGTCGATGGCGAGCCGATTTTCCCTCCAATCCAGCCCATTTTCTGACTCGGGAATGAAGACCGTCGGCACCCAGGAGAAGGCGAGCCGTAAGGTCGCCCTTCTCGGTTTGAACGGTGACTCCGTTTTGGTGTTGCTGGATTCCCTTCACCTTCGTGTTCTCGTGAAGCTCAACGGAAGGCTGTTCCGCGAGCAGCGCTGTCAACGCCTGGGATAGATTGGTTCGTCGAATCCCGAGTCCCGGTCCTTCGGCAAAATCGGCTTTGGCAACGTTACCTGTCGGCGAGAGATACTGAATGCCATGAAACGGGTGATAGTCAGAATCGCTGAGATAGGGAGCCGCTCCCAGCTTTTCCAAAATGGCGACCCCTGGCGGCATAACGCCTTCTCCACAAGGTTTGTCGATTGGCAGGGAACGTCGGTCGAGAATCGCAACCTTGAGGCTATTACGCCCCAAGCAGGCTGCCGTAGCCAGTCCAGCCGGGCCCGCTCCTACGATGACGACATCAAACTGCTGGTTCATGTTTCTAGAGTTGCAAGCATTCGATAGACCCCGAAAATGGAATGGAAACCCTTGATGTCCCACCTGGGAGAAGACAACCCGAGGGTGGTTGGCAATTCTGGATGCCGGAACCCGGCGTTGATGCTGGCATGCATGTCAAAACGGGTTACGTAGTTGACGCCAATCAGTTGCACGCCTTTCCCCAAAAAGTGGAAGGCTCGGAATCGAGCCGGCTCGTTGCAAATCACCGCGCGGTAAGTTCGCAACCCCTCTCCCAGCTTTGCTAGTTGCGTATCGGTAAGGTGATGGAGAAAGAGGTTGGCGATCAAAATGTCGCCGCCAACTTCGGTGAGGCAATCGGTGGCATCCCCCTGTCTCCACTTGAGGTTTGACGGCCAATTGGGCGGCTCGGGAGCAAGATCGATCGCGGTGTAGTTTACCTTGGGATGAATCGCGGAGAACTTCTTGATGAAATGGCCATCTCCGGCCCCAATTTCAACGACATGGGCGGAACCATCGGCAGCTCCCTGGACTTCCAGGGTCTTCTTCAACCATCGAAAATTTCCAAGGATTCCATTGATCCGGATCAGGTCCGCACGACTACGCAGCGCGGCTGGATCGTCATGCTCGAGTTGATCCAGGAGTTCGGGAATCAGAACGCGGTTGGTCATAAACGTTCGCCTTCGGTCTCATGGCCGGTTCGTCAGGTCAAGAAAATCCAAGCTGGGATTGGATCTCACGAATTTCCAAATTTCCATGTCACAAATCCCGTTTCTTTTTCAACTACTCTCAACTCAAGTATCCCAATTTGTGACGCAAGACCCCTCCAAAGCATTTGAGATCCTTATTCGTCAGCACCATCGCCGACTTCTGGCCTATGCGTTCTCCATTACCGATGGCAATGATGCAGCGCACGATCTGGTGCAGGATGCATTTCTTGTCGCATGGTCGAATTTGGAGAAATTCGATGTTACCAAAGACTTTGGGAGTTGGATGAGAGGAATTGTCCGAAACAAGGTCCGCGAGTGGGCTCGATCTCAAAAGATGGTTGGAATGGATGAGGAGATGCTTGAATTGATCGAAGCAAAACACCGCTCGTGGGATCAGCAGGAGGCTGAATCTGATACCGATCTGTTTTCGCTGCTGGAGCAGTGCCTTCGCAAGCTGCCGGACTTGCTGGGTAAGGCGGTGGAACTCTTTTACCTTCAGCGGATGAGTGGAGCTGAAGTGGCGGAAAAGATGGAGGCAGATGAGGCCACCGTTCGCAAACGCCTGCAGCGTGCCCGATCCCAACTGGGCCAGTGTATTACCCAACAAGCAGAAAACCATGCCTGAAAAACCCAAAGAAAATAGCGATGATGCCGCCATGGACGGCATGATGAAAGAGTACAGTCGCACCGGAGGTCCGGGCGATGATGAGGGATTCATTGCTGCGATCAAGCGCCGGATCGATGGCTTGGGTGGAGAGAGTGAACGCGCATGGCCCTGGCTCTTCAGTGGAAGCTTCTGGAAAGTTGCCGCCCTTCTCGCATTACTTATCGCCATCGGACTCGGAGGGAAAACCTGGATGGTGCAGACGGCGCAACCAGATCCGACCCAAGTGGTAATGATTACGCAACCTCGACTTGAACCCGGACAAACCACGCCCGTCAGAGTCTTTGTGCGCAGCGAGGAAACGCGTCGCCCGGTTGAGAATGCGAGGGTTCGGTTGATGATGGTGGGGAGTGATGGCAACCAGAGGCGACTGGCGACCTCAAAGACGGATGAAAACGGAATAGCGGATCTCTCTGCGAACGTCGGCACCAATCTCAAGGAAGGGGAATACACACTGGTGGCTGAGGTTAAAGGGAAGTCAGGTAAAGCCCTGGCAGAAGACTCCATTGTGGTTCGACGGACCTATCGAACCATGCTCAGCACGGACAAACCTCTCTATCAGCCGGGGCAGATCATCCATATGCGTGCCTTGTCGATGGAGGCGGATTCCCTGCAACCTGCGGTGGCTCGTGAGGTGTCGTTTGAGGTGAAGGACGCCAAGGGAAACAAGGTGTTCCGAAAGGAGATTGAGACGAGTGATTTCGGAATTGCGGCGGCGGATTTCAAATTGGCGAATCAAGTCAACGAAGGAAACTACACCATTACGGTAACGGTTGATGAAAGCACTTCAGAACGCGAAGTAACGGTGGAGCGTTATGTGCTGCCCAAGTTCAAGATCGGCTTGCAAGCCGATCAAGGGTTCTATCAACCTGGAGAGCTCGTTCGGCTTTCGTTGAATGCTGACTACACCTTTGGGAAACCGGTCGTGGGAGGAAAAGTCAGGATCCTCGCCGATGAGTTTGTCGA
>JBCDHN010000535.1:0-3383 GCA_038749915.1 Verrucomicrobiota bacterium
CGGCCGGGCTCCCTGCCAACCCATGCCGAACTGAAGGATCGAAGCTGTTTCGTCAAAAACGCTCAAACCGCCAAATTCCAAGTCACTGTTGGTTGTCTTGTAGTCAGCGCCGAAGCTCAGTTCTGACCTGGAGAGATCAAAAAAGCGCGGGCGAATCGGAATCACATACTCTGCGCCGGCAAGCGTGCTTTCTCCACCGACTCCGATGAGTTCGTCACCACTGAGAACCTCAGCGCTGCTCGTCACGTATGCACCGACCAGGTCAATGCGATGCCGCCAGGGAAGGGGAATCCGATAAAAAAGCGAATGGGCCTCCAAGCTTTCGAACTCGACGTCCGTGGTATATTGATAGGCGGCAATTTGCTCGGTGTTGAACACCCGTCCCCAAGTGATACCAAAGTCCCACTGGTTCTCACCGGTCAGGTCAAGTCCGGTATTGTCGATCCCAGTATGGAGGCGAAGCGGTTTCTCGTCGGTGGTTTGGAGAACGATGTCGGTCGTCCCTTCCGTTTCTCCCGGCTCGAAAATCATCTTCACCCTGCGGAAAGGATGATCATTGAGCCAGTCCAGATCCCAGCCGAGCTCACTTTGACGAATTGATTCGCCAGGTTGGGTGCGAATCTGACGGGTCAGATAGTCCGGATTGGAACGCTCTGCTCCTTCAACGCGAATGGTTCCGAGAAGTCCTTCAGTCACGATGAGCTGAACGACCCCCGAACTCACGTCTTGCTCGGGGAGATAGGCGTCAACCACCGGGCGATCGTCCTCTCGATAAACGCGGTTGATAGTGCGATTGACCTGGGCCAAAAGGTTGAGTGTTAGAGGCTGGTCTAAGAAACCCTGAAGCTCTCCCTCCAGGTTATCCGGAGCACCGTCGATCCCCACACTCACCTTACCTGATTCCCCGGGAAACTGGTTTACCTGTTCTTGCCGGGGCAAGAGAACAAGTCCTTTCAGAGCCGGGAGAATGACCTCTTGCCCACCTTCGTCGGTCGAGGTTTCAGGGCTCAGTTCTTCAGACACCAAGGCATCAAGCCCGAGTTCTTCGAGAACATTCTGTTTAAGCTCCTCGGCGCGATCTTCGTCCTGGGCTAAAGCCTGTTGCCCGAGAAGGGCAATAGCGATCAGTCCGATGCCACAATGGAGCATCGTCACCCTTTGCCTCCGGCGGATGAGGATTTGATTTTCTAGGTTCAGACTGAATTTGTGCTTCGGGCTGTTTTATGGAAAAGGACTAGGCATCGGTCAAGGCTAACTTATTGCTAAAATGGCCAAATTATTGAGGATTGACGAGAATAGCGATGGTTTTGACGCCTGCCTATGAATCGCATTCGACAGCTTCTAAACCAGGCAACGGCCATCTTGCTGGATCCGAAGTGGTATCCCTTTGTCGCAACTCCGTTGGTGGGCATGGCGATCGTTGTCGGGATTTCCCAAGACTGGTTTCGGCGTCCGGAGTTTGTGTTGGACGATTGGCGAATGCGCGAAGCCGCGAAGACAGGGGAGGTCGATCCTCGCCTTCTCTACATTGGGATTGATGATTCCGCGATTGCTGATCTTGGGCGCTGGCCATGGGAGCGCAATGTTCACGCGAGTTTTCTTTCGGTCTTGTCCGGTGACCCACCGGGAGCCATCGCTTACGATATTTGGTTTCCGGAAAGCAGCGGAGATGACGTGGCAGACGGCCAATTGGCCGACGCTGCTGCGAGCGTCGGTTCGGGAGTCTTCGCGGCGGTTGCCCGAAGAGCGGAAGGGCCGGGCTATAATCAGTCCGATTTCGGGTTCACGTTTCCACTCGAAACGATAGAGGGAAGTCCCGGAGATTGGCATGGAGATTCGGAAGCCATTCTTCCGTATGAAGCCCTCGCCGCGAGCGGCTTTGTCGGATTTGTCGACAGCAAGCCTGACGTGGATTGCGTCCGGCGAAGTCTTCCCCTCGTGGTGAGGGTTGGCGATGAGATCTATCCTGGCTTGGTGATTCAATCACTGATGACCTACTGGGGACTCGATTCCTCGAACATCGATGTGAAGTTTGGTGAGAGATTGCTCATCCGAAGCCCCGAGGGAGAGTTTTCGATTCCGATCGATCAAAATGGAGAGATGCTGATTAGTTGGCGAAGCCAAAGCAGTTTCGCCTACGAAGGGTTTTCCGATTTACTTGGGGTCTTGGGGTATGCGTTTCGGGAGGAAAAGCCGCCGCCAAAAGAGCTCTCGAATTTGGGAGAACGAATCTTGGTAGTCGGGCAAAATTCCACGGCCCTCGCAGACGTGGGACCGACTCCGTTGGAAGCGGACACGCCGCTGTCGACCACCCATCTCAATGCTCTCAACACGATTTTGACGCGGGATTTTGTGATTAAGGTCCCGCAGCCCTTGTTATCGCTCCTGTGGTTTGTCATCGCGATATCTGGCGGGCTATTCCTCCGAGACCGAGGGGCGCTCTGGTCGGCTGCCTTTCCACTCGCAATGACTTTGATTTACCTGATTGTCGCCCAGCAGCTTTATCTCAAGCAACGGATTCTGCTACCCATCACCTGGCCGATTACTTCGCAGATCCTGCTGCATTTTGGGGCGGGCACGGTTCACTGGCTCAAAGAGCAAAAACAGCGGGAACAAATCAAATCGATCTTCTCGACTCTGGTTTCAGGACCTTTGCTCGATCATATTCTGAAGAATCCCGATGCCGTGAAATTGGGAGGGGAGTTGCGTCCGGTGGCGGTATTTTTCAGCGATATTCGAAGCTTCACCACGTTCAGCGAGAATGCCGCCCCGGATGAATTGGTCGAGTCGCTCAACGTTTACTTTGGAGAAATGGTGGATTGCGTCCATCGCCAGGAGGGAACGCTGCACAAGTACATTGGCGATGCGATCATGGCGGTTTGGGGCGATATCCTTGATGAATCCGAAGAGAAAATTGCCTGTGACGCGGTTCGGGCGGCCTTGGAAATGCGGACCAAACTGGCAGATCTCAACCAGCGCTGGCGGGATGCCGGTGAAATGGAGATGCATATCGGAATGGGCATCAACTTTGGCGAAGTCCTTGTCGGTTATATCGGAGCTCCTGAACGGAGAGAATTTACCGTGATTGGTGATGCCGTGAATACCGCGTCCCGGCTCGAAGGCTTGACCAAGGAATTCAATACCGACCTGGTGATTGGGCCGAAGTGTCGCGAACTGGTGGGCGAAGCCTTCGTGACCCGTTTGCTCGGTCAAATCAAGGTGAAGGGCAGGCAGGAGCCTCTCAAGGTATTTGAGGTCTTTGGCGAATCGGAGAAAATTCCGGCCGAATTGAAAGACTGGGTGACCCAATTTGAGCTCGCGATTCAGTTCTATTTTGATCGTCAATTTGCGGAAGCCCGGGCCAATTTCGAGGAATGTCTGAA
>JBCDHN010000536.1:0-3379 GCA_038749915.1 Verrucomicrobiota bacterium
GATGTTGGCGGGGCCCATGCCAAGCCCTTCAGACGCGCCCGTGTTGTACATCGTAAATCTTGTGACACGGACATTCTCACTTCCATTCATCACGACCGTCGAACTTCCACCTCCTGACCAGTCGACGTCGTGCAAGAGGACATTCTCCACCACGGAATTTTCCGCACCTGCGAAATTCAGCCCCCTGCCATCAGCATAAGAAAACTCGCAATTGCGAATAGTCGCGCGGGGACCTTCAAAATGCGGCGTGCTCCATTCCGATGAACCCAGCACCCGCTTCTGCATGTTGAAATATTCAAACTTGCAGTCTTCCAAGTGAAAATCGATCGAAGCAGTTATCTCGATCGAGCAGCCGAAAAACTCAATCCCCTGAATGTTCACGTGTGAGCAGTTGTCCAGGTCGAAGCCCCATCGCCTGATCCGGCCTCGTATGTCTCCGGAGGGCGCAGAGCCATCGAGTGTCTTGAGATAGATCTCGTTGGTGGGATTGTCGAAATGCCACTCGCCCGCCACGTCCACGCAGTTGAGGTGCGCAGTCAGGAAGTAGCGATGATTGTTTTCATCTCCACGGAAGTTACCCCAGATAGGATAAGTAATAGTTCCGGAACTCGCGGCATGAGTGAAGTTTTTCGAAATGCGCGTATTCCATTGGCCGGCATTATGGATGATGTAGCCTCCCTGGAAGCTCACTCCTGTAGCCGCAAGGTCCGGTTTGCTGCCACTATTATCGGTGATCAATGTGCCGTTTGTGCTACTGGCATCTGAATACGCCCAGTTATTTCTGTCCCATAAATTATCATCGGCATAGGACGCATTCGGCCAGCGACCGACGGTCATCTCCTCACCGTCAACAAACAACTGCCAGATATCCTGTGAAACCGATGTCTTATACACCGTAACGCCATTATTGGTGGCCTGTGTCCATCCTCCGGTTTGAATGTTTGCAATCGAAATGGTTCCATCAATGATCACCGGACCGTCGCCATACGGCTTGAATGTGATCGGCCTGCTTGCCGAGCCCGCAAGGCCGCTTTTCACCACTCTTTCATAATAGCGTCCGGAATGAATTAGACAGGTGTCGCCCGCCTTCATCACTGCGGCGGCTTTGTTGATATTCCTGAACGGAGCGGCTTCCGTGCCGGAATTACCGTCATTCCCGTCTGTTGCCACATGGTAGATGACGGGAGCGGGAGGGGCCGCACTGATTTCCATCGTGTTCAGCCGACCGTTGTTTTGATTGTCAGAATAGAAGTTAATGACCACCAAACCGTTCGTCGGGGAAACGTTGGTCAGTTCAAACCAGGATTGTGTAAAAGAGTCTTCGTCTGAGAGGCCGGCCTCTACTATGGATTCGTCCTGCGTAGTTCCAGTGGCCAGTTCCGCATAGATATTTCCGTTCCCGGCACCTCCACCAAACTGGGAGAGGAAGGTGAAATTGTAAGCGAAGCCATTGTCCAGGCCGCCAATGGTAACCTGATAGATGTCCTGGGTCGCATTCCCGTTATCGGCGACGAAGAGACTGTCTCGATATGCATTTAAATCGTACGTCGTTCCTGCGGGGTTGCCCCTCAACGTGCCGGTACGATCAACCGCAGTTCCGCCAATCTGCACATTCTGGGCATCCCCTACTCGGGCCGCCGAAAACGTGGTGCCGGAATTCTGGCCGAGAGAATTGATCAGATTCCCTGCCACATCTAATGCAACTAATCCCGTTTGGTTGGTGTTGAGACGAGTGTCTGAAACGTTGTTCCAATGTTGGAAGTTCGAGTCAATTCCGGTCGTTCTGTCATTCGCTCCGAAATCGATGAGCACCTTGTCTCCTGCCGCGAACATAGGCGGAGGGATCTCATCAATTTCACGAAGCTGATACGCGCTAAGTCTATAGGGATTTGGAGCGTCGTTTAGGTTTGCGATGGTGAAGCTCTGGGTTGTGTCTGTGGCCAGGAAGGTACCTGTTATGGCCAGTCCGTTATCAGCAGGATCTAAAGCAGATCGGAACGGTGTTACCTCCGGGCCGCCGAACTGATCAACCGTCCCATTGTCGATGAGAATGTAAACCACGCTATCACTCCTTGTGTCGCCGAAAAAGAGTTGCACTTCATAGGCTTGTCCAATCACCAGATTCGAAAGCGTTGTGGTCAGCTCATTCCCCCAGAGCGAGCGCGACAACAACAGGTCATATTCAGCAAGGCCTCCGTCTGTGACGGTGTACCAATCGGCACCGCTGCCAACTACGTTATCAGACGAAGTACTGAAGTAGGTCGCCGTCGGATTGGGGAATTGGTTGTTGTTGTTGATTCCGTTAACGAAACCTTCAAATAAAACACCGTTAATGGTGGTATTATGATCTGCAGCAACACTGCCACCATTAAAGTTCAGCGCTTCCAGCAATGTACCGTTGGTGGAGACGTCGCCCGCTCCGGTAAGGCTCTGGGCGGACCATGTGATCTCCGCTGCACGGGTTGTCGCGGCCATGCCAGCCAGCAATGCTATTATTAGCCATTTTTTCATACCTTCTTCTTATTTGTGGTGCCGTTCGGAGAGTCATGGGGTTTCGCACCGGTTGTTCCACCTCTCCTTCCGCGACGAAACAATGGCCCCACCAACGACTGCACGTCCCCTCGTCCTTTCGCGCGGAAAGCGCCGATCCCAATTGCGAACCCGACACTACTCTCCAATCGGCAGCGGCAGATGACCTGAAATTCAGCTCGGAACAAGGGGTTTGTCACGGATTTCAAAGTAGAGATGAAATCCCCGATTTGGAATGGCTCTCGTTTCGAAAATTTTGTGACAGATTACGGGGCGGACCCACCGCCTGGAACGTGAAGTCAGGCTTCGCCGGAGGAACCGAAAATGGTCTCCATGAGATCGAGGCACTCCATCCAAAAAGCTGCGTTCATCGCTTCGTAACGAATCGTTTTGGGACCCGTTTGAGTCGTAAAGAGAATGTTGCTCGGCTCCTCGACGAGTTCGTCGAAGAGGCGATTGAGGCAATAGCCGTGGATTTCATCGCGAGCCCCAGCAACGGGGGTACCGAGTCCGCCAGTAGCATGTTCGCGAAGTGCAGCGATAACAAAAGAAATGTCTTTCGCTCCGAGTTCAATTTTCAGCGGAAGAGCCGCCTGCCGGTGGTCTTCGACGATGGCGGCAAGTCGTTTGACGACCCGTTTCGCCTCCCCCTTTCGGTCACCGATTTCCTGGCCACTGTCAGGAGGAAGAAGTTCTACGCTTTCATCCTCAAAGAGCGGAGGGGCGGTCCTTGGCTGTTCTTCGTTTTCCATCGCCGATGGTTGCAGGTCATTAAAGCTGCGTGGGGTTCGGCGTTCCTTCATACACCTTCGTGGGATCGAAAGATTTGTCCCCCTCGACGAACTGAAGC
>JBCDHN010000537.1:0-3367 GCA_038749915.1 Verrucomicrobiota bacterium
CAAGTTTGTTGAGTTTCAATTGCGGGGGACGGCCACGGTTCGGGAAAAGGATGCGAGCCTGATTCTTCTTCAAGGAAACGCGGCAGCGAGCCGCATTGGTCAGGGATTCGGCTACCGCCTCAAACTCACCGAACCGACGCCGGGACAACCCGTTTACGAAATCGTATTCGAAAGACCCGGTCGCTTTCCGGTGGAGTTGGATTTCGTCGCCCCCATCACCGAAAGCAACGAATGGCGAACCGTGGACTTCAAGCTGACTGCCGGGGCAGTCGTCCCCCTCAATCTCCAGGGTTTGGGAACGGAAGTCGAGTTCCGCGAAACGACTTCAGTGGTTCCGGTCCAAGCGGACAACGCCTGGCGCGGATTTCTTCCGGCCAACGGACATCTCTGCGCGACGTGGAAGAGCGGGCGCAAGGCGGGGGAAGGGAAACTCTTCTTCGCCACCACTGCCACGGTCGAATCGAGTATCGGCGCCGGACTCTTGCGGCAAAGCCATCGCATGGACTACAAGGTTCTTCAGGGCGAGCTCGATGTCCTCACCTTTACCCTTGATGGACCCGGCGAAATCCTCGCGGTTGAAGGCAAAAACATCATCGGCTGGACGGTTGAAGAACAACAGCTTCGCCTCAGCCTGAGCCAACCCATCACCGGCAACGCCCAAATCGATATCCGGACCCAGACCGCTCTCGACGCCTTCCCGGTTCGTCTGGATCCCCTTCGCATCACTCCTGACGGCGCAGTTCGGCACTCCGGTTTTATCCGGCTCGTCAATCAAGGCTCGGTCCGGCTTGAACCGACTTCCCTGACCGGACTTACCCAGCTGGCTCCCGATCAATTTCCCGGCGGTGGGATCAAGGCGCGACAGATTTTTGTCTACCGCTTCCCCTCAGCCGACTTCGACTACGCGGTCATGGCCGACCGCATTCAGCCGGAGGTCAATCTCTCCCAAATCACGATCTACAGCCTCGCGGAAACGGATCGCGTCATCCTGAGCGACGTCGAACTCGATATCCGGGAGGCGCCGTTGCGCGAGTTCGATATTGTCCTGCCCGCTGACTACTCGGTGGTCTCTGCAACGGGCGCATCAGTTGCCGATTACATCGCGGGAACGCAAACCACCGATGGTCAGCGCAACCTCAAGATCATTTTCGGCCAAGACGTTTCCGGCCGCCAACTGATCAACCTCCATCTCGAGAAGAACGAAAGTGCCGCTGCCGGAGATTGGACCTTGCCACGTCTGGAATTTCCCGCTGCCAAGTCCGTGCGCGGTGATATTGGAGTCGTTGGAGCACCGGGCTTCAGGATTGGGGTTAGTCAGATTGATTTGTTGGCCGAGAAGCCGCTCAGCTACTTTCCCAAATCCGTGCCCAACCTGCAGCAAGCGTTCCGGATTCGCGAGCGCGAATGGCAGGGATTCATGAGTGTCGAGCTGTTGGAGAAGAGCGTGCAAGCCGACGTCTTTCACCTCTACTCGCTCAATGATCGAACGGCCTATGCCAGTGTGCTCCTCAACTACTTCGTGACCGGCGCCCCGGTTTCCGAGTGGCGATTGACCGTCCCGGCTGAATTCGGCAACGTGATGGTCGATGGTCAGGACGTCCGAACCTGGAGACGCGAGGACGACACGCTCATCGTTTCGCTTCATCAACCGGTCATTGGATCACACACCTTGTTGGTTACCTACGAGGAGGAGATGGATAGCGGTTCGGTTCAACCGGGGCGCGTCACTCCGCTCGATACTCTGGGCGAACGTGGATTCATTCATGTCGTTAGCCCAGTTCAGGTCGAAACGGTGGCGATTCCGAGCGACAATCTGCTCGAGCTGGATGCGTTGGAGCTTCCTGCCGAATTTCGCCTCCTGACCTCTGCCCCTCCCCTAGAGACCTATCAGTACACGAACCGACCGTTCGATCTCAGCCTCTCGGCCAAGTGGTTTGATCCCGGCGAAACGGTCACTCAGGTTGTCGAGTTCTCGGAAGTCTCCAGTCGGGTCAGCGCTGACGGCGAGCTGGTGACCGACATTGCCTACTTTGTGAAGTCGCGAGGGCAACAGGCCCTCCGCGTCGTTCTACCCAGCCAAATGCGCTTGTGGAAAGTCTCTGTCTCCGGTCAATCCGTGAATGCGCGTCAGGATGGAAACGCGACTTTGATTCCGCTCCCCGCTGGAACCGACCCCAACCTCCCGGTCGAAGTCAAACTCGGCCTCGCCAAGCCCGCTCAACCGGGCAATCACCCTCTCCTGCAACTTCCTTCGGTCTTTGCGCCCGTTCTCAAAACGGTCTGGAGAATCAACGGCGAGACTGGCCGCAAGCTGGTTCCGGTTGGCGGAACGGTTGAACCGCCCAAGCCGGTTTTGATCCCTCGTGGCATCAGTTGGATTGCTCAGCACGGTCTGTTTCGCGGCTTCCTCATCGCGGCTTTCGTCTTGATCGGGGTGATGTTGTGCCGCAAGCAATGGTACCTGCAGCTTTTGGGAATGGGCCTGCTTCTCTTCGCGGTTGGCGGTGCGTTGTTGACTGCCCAAGATGCCTATCAGGTTCATCAAAGCGCCAACACGTTGGAACTGAATTTGCCGATCCTGGCGTCCGAAGACGTGGTTGAGCTCGAGGTTCGAAACGCCTCGCAGCTTTGGTCGAGCCTTTCTTTGCCGGGCATCTTCCTCGCCATTGCAGGCTTGGTTCTCGCCATGTGGTCGTTGATTGCTCCCACTCATCAACGAACGATCCGAGCCGGCAGCATCCTCTTAATTACAGTCGGCCTCCTTCTCCAGCGAGGTGGCGCTCCCTGGTTTTTCGGTCTGTTAGGGATGCTCATCTTTGTGCTCGTCTTTATGCCTCACGCCTGGAATTTCTGCCGTGGATGTTGGGACTGGTGGAAAGAACGACGAAAGCGAAAAGCCAAATCGAAAGCGTCCCCGGATGCTTCCGAAGCTGATGCAGACCCAATGCCAACCCCACAAGGAGAACAAGCATGAACCTTTCGCTCAAACACCTTTCACTGTCCCTCGCCATCATCCTGTGCTGCTCAGGATCCCTCTCCCCTCTTGCGGCGGCGAAGCAACCACCGGCGGCGATCCCTCCCGGATTCAAGGCTTCGGACTTGATGCTTCAAACCTGGGATCTCGTTGAGAAACGGATCTCTTCCTCTGCCCAACTCCAAGTTTCGGGAACGGCTGGTGATCAGTTCGTGCTGTTGCGATCCCCATCCGTCCTCACCGATTTCTCGGGACCCGGGCTCCGGGTTTCCCAACACCAGCTGGGAGGCAATCTGGCTTATGTCGTCAGTATCGAAGACGGCCCGGCGAGCCAGACCGAACAGACTTACACCGCCACGTTCAACTTCCAGATGGAAGTGCCGGACCCAATCG
>JBCDHN010000538.1:0-3364 GCA_038749915.1 Verrucomicrobiota bacterium
GCTTCCCGTAAAATCGGCATTCGGTTCGGTCGGACGAAGGTTCAGTTCGATCAAGCCGGACCAGGGTTGGGCGTCTGCGGTCGCGGTGAGGGTGGCCTGGGTTAGATTTTGACCGGGCTTGAGCGGTGGGCATGAAAAGGTGACTCCTTTGGGTAAGCCTGCCGCATGGATTTCCATGCCCCCTCGGTAGCGATTGCCAATGCCGGGAATGATGCCGAGGATGTGCTCGGTGGTATTGCCGCGATGAATGACCAAACGGTCGCGTTTGTGAGGGCTTTCGCGGTAGTCGGTTGGGAAATAGAGGAAGGCTTGATCAACATGCGGCTGGATTTCCACGCGATACACATAGTCCGGGCCGAACAAACGCTGTGCGTCGGCAATTCCAAGCAGGTATTCCCCATCCACATCTGCCTCAAAGATGGTGATTGGATCCATGCGGTCCCTGACGATCCCAGTTCTGTCAGGGCCCTGCCAGTCGTGGTCGATCCAGCGCGAGTCGTCAGCTTGAAGGTCGATGCGACTTTCGGTCCCTTCCGCCGGTCGAATCCAGAGCCGGGCATCGAGGGAAGAACCGAGGGTTGCGGCATAGGTGCGAACGCGATAGCGCTCCCCCTTTTTCGCGCGAAAACGATACCAGTCGGTCTTGCCTTCATGCTCGATGCGACCGTTGAAGGCGATGGGAAGTTCGCCGCTGTAAACCTGCGCCTGTTCCGGTTTAAAGTGATCGGTGCCGTCTTCAAGAACATTGGGAAAACGCGCCACCTGGAGGCGGTTGGCGATGGCGACGCCGGGAGTCCGATGCTCCATGATCGACTTTTCGAACGCGCCGGGATCTTTGGGCAGCTTCAGCTTTGCCGGAGTTTCGGTCCCGTCACTTTCGATCCACGTAAGGTTCAATTCCTCGCCGACCTGACCTCCCAGTGGATAACTGATCATGGGACGAAAGGCATCGCTGAAGTGAGCCGCGTAGTGGCGCAGGCTTCCTTCAAAATCCATGTTTTGATGGATGTTAATGTAGTAAACGCCGGACTCAGGAGCTCTTAGACTCACGATAGGATCCATGTCGCGCAGAGAAGTGTCGTCGACGGAGAGAAGCTTCTTCTTGTCAGGGCCGTAGATGGTGATGGCGCAATCTGTCAGTCCCCGGTGAAATTCGAAGCCCAGACAAGCTGACCAGACTTCTACGGTGAGCCGTTGTCCTTCCTCCATCTCAACGGAATAGAAGTCGTGATCCATGGTTGAGTAGGAGGGATGATAACCGAACACCGTGGAGCCAAGTTCAACAGGTTGGGCATGCGCCATCGTTCCGTTGCCTTTGTCCTTGCGATCATGTGCCCAATCGATTTCAGGAACGCAGGGAAAGGGCGAAACCCAAAAGGAGAGCATTTCGGAAAGCGCTTCGTGGGTACGGAGGCGAAAGAAGTGTTCACCGAGGCGGCAATCCTCTGCGATCCGCAGGGTGAGCTCCACAGCCGTTCCCGCTGGAGTTGGGCTAAGGCTTCCGTGATTGTCGTGGGGGATCTGATCGACTGGTTGATAGTCCACGACCTCGATACCCGAATCGTAAAAGAGAAACTCCTCAATGCGTTCGAGACGTGTGCCGAGGAGAAGCGCCTTCACTTCGGAGCCCCGCTCGCCCACCTGGGGATTGATGCGGCCGGCTGTGGGACAGATGTAAGGGAAGATGCAGTCGGGCTCGTCATTCCCTTGGACGGGAACGCAAAGATTCACCGATGAAAGTAGAGCGCAGATCAGGAATCGTCTCATCATCACCTTCCCGGGGTCACGCCACGATATCTTCGACGACATTGCCGCCATCAATGATCTCCATAGGGCGGGCACCGTCGGCCATGAGCTCCTTGTCCGAGTTAATACCGATCAGGTGGTAGAGCGTCGCATGGAGGTCCGCCAGCGGAACGCCGTCCTGCGCAACTTCCGAAGACGTCGCGTCTGCATCGCCAAAAAACGCCCCTCGCTTCAGTCCGCCTCCCGCCATACCGAGGGAGAACACCCGGGACCAGTGATCGCGTCCGGCGACCTTGTTGACCTTGGGAGTGCGTCCCATTTCCGAGACGACCCAAACCAACGTGCTATCAAGCAAACCACGCTCGTCGAGATCACGGATCAGGGTCGCGAAGGCGCGGTCAAAGGCCGGCATGTTTGTCTCAAAGTTTGTCTTGATCGCGGTGTGGTGATCCCATTCGCCGTAACTCATCGACACAAATCGAACGCCTGACTCGACTAGTCTGCGCGCCAGCAGCATTCGCATTCCGGCTTGCGATCCAGCCTGCTCGAACAAGCCCTTGCCGTAATTGCTTTTCAATTTCTCCGACTCTTGGGAAAGATCGAACGCGGCTTGAACTTCCGGTGCGCTGATCATGTCGTAAGCCTTCTGGTAGTAGGCATCCATGGTGTCGAGCGGAGCTTGGCTGCTTTCGAGTTTGCGGAATTGGGCGTTGATGATTTCGCGAACCCGTTTGCGAGACTCAAAAGTCTCCAGGTCGAGACCGTTGGGCAGTGTCAGATCTCGAATTTGAAATCCGTTTTTTGCGGGATCAGATCCCGTCGTGAAAGGACCATATTGCGCGCCCAGATATCCGGTTTCATCGCTCGCCTCACCAATGGCGACATAAGTCGGGAGCGCCGAACGAGGGCCGAACTCATGGTTGACCACCGTCCCGATGGTCGGGTGTTTGAGAGCCGGCGTCATGGGGTAGCCGCGCATGACGTGATAAGTTGCCTGGCCATGATCGGGAATTTTGCCGACCACGGAGCGGACCACGGTGAGCTTGTCGGCGATCTTTGCGGTCTCCGGCATCAGTTCGCCCAAAACGATCCCTGGAATCGGCGTTTTGCTGACTCCGAACGGTCCTCGATATTCCAGTGGGGACTCCGGTTTCGGGTTCCACGATTCCTGCGCTGCAACCCCGCCACCAAGTCGGATTTGAATGACGCTTTTGGCGGTGCCTTCGACGGTTTGGTAGTCTTTTTGCGCCGCCTCCAACTTCAGCATCTGGCCAAGAGTAAGGCCAACTCCGCTTAGAGAGCCAACGCGGAGGGCATCTCGGCGGGAGAGGCGTCGGAAGCTTGAGCAACCGCTTTGAAAGGTCTTTTTCACAACCAGAAATGAAGGGGCACGAGGATTCTTAGCAAAATTTTTCTTTTGAGGCGATTTCGATGACCGCACGATTTTGAGGAGAATTTTTGGGCTTTGAACGAAACCGATTGATTCTACTTTGGCAGATTTCCGTAGTGGTGGCTCTTATTCGCCCGGACAACGGGGGGGTTTGCAGTGGGGGAGAAGAGTGAACGCAAACATTTACACGAGGTTTGTGAATAGAACAAAAAAGAAATGAGAAAAAAA
>JBCDHN010000539.1:0-3360 GCA_038749915.1 Verrucomicrobiota bacterium
ATCCATGGTCAAAATCTTGTCGCCCGGCTCCAATACGCTGAAGTAAACGGCTGCATTTGCCTGAGAACCGCTATGAGGCTGAACATTGGCGAACTTCGCGTTGAAAAGCTGCTTGGCTCGGTCGATCGCCAAGTCCTCCACCACATCGACATTCTCGCAGCCTCCATACCAACGGCGCCCCGGATATCCCTCCGCGTATTTGTTGGTCAGAACGGAGCCCTGAGCCTGGCGCACGGCGGAACTGGCGAAGTTCTCACTCGCAATCAGCTCGATGTTGTCAGTTTGACGCCGACGTTCCGCCTGGATCGCCGCATAAACTTCAGGATCGACATGAGAAAGCGACTTTCCGCTGATTTTATCGACCCGGCGCTCGTGTCGACCTCCTTCAAAGGGCGTTGAAAGGAAGCTTTCAAGAATCTCTTTCGCCTGATCGAAGCTGGTCTTGGCTCCACTCAAGCAGATCACGTTCGAATCGTTGTGCGAACGCGAAAGCGTAGCCATATCAACGTCGTAAACCTGGGCCGCCCGCACATCTGCGTACTTGTTGGCCGTGATGCAGACACCAACTGCTGAAGTGCAAACCAGCACCCCGTAGTCAGCTTCACCGGCATCGACAGCATCAGCCACCCCGTGCGCAAAGTCTGGATAATCGACGGATTCCTTGCCGTGCGTGCCGAAATCACGCAAATCGTGACCTCGCTCAGAAAGCCAGGTGGCAAGTTGCTCTTTTAGTTCGACTCCGCCGTGATCGGCGCCGATGACAATGCTGGGGCGATCGCTCATTTTTAGGTGCTGTGAAAAAAACGTTGGCATACCCGCTAGGGCCCAGCCTGTCAATCGGGACTTGTGTCAGCTGAGTCAGTCTCGCGGATAAACTCTAATACGGCTGGAAGCGCTTCCTTGATCAAATCACGTGTCGCTTCATAGGCATCGCGCCCCATCCCAATTGGATCGGGAACGTCCAACAGCCCGTGCTTCGCGTCGTCCGGCTCCGAGCCGTGCGCCAATTCGCGCAGCAAAAACGTTTTCTCCTTCGCAAACGGGAAAATCATCTCGATGGCTTCTTTATGCCCCTGAGTCATCGCAAAGATGTGGCTGGCCTGCTGGGCCAGTTGCTGGGTCAGTTGGCTGCTCCGTTGCTTGGAGATATTCACCCCAATCTCTCTCAAGACATCGACGGAATGATCACTCGGAGGCCGCCCCTCCATCACGCTGAGTCCGGCCGACGTGACCAAAATGTCTTCTTTCCCGTCCAGAGCATGGCGAAACAAGCCTTCAGCCATGGGGCTGCGACAAACGTTTCCGGTACAGACAAAGAGCACTTTGGCCATCAAATCACCCTCGGTTGGCCGGGAACAATGTCAAACCGGGGAGTTTCCGGTCCCAGAACAGTCCCGATAAATAGCCTTGGCAAAGTTAGAATCGCCGGGGGAACCTCTTCGGGATGAAACTCCTCTTTCTTCCCCTTTTCCTCTCGACCTCCCTCGTCTCCGCACAGTCTGATCATGTGGAACTCAGCGCCTATTCTTCGAAAACCTGGGAAAGTCCAGAGGGAGGCACGTTCAACTATCGAGTGCGAACACCTGCCAATCTTGAGGAATCCCGTCAATACCCGGTTCTCGTCTTTCTTCACGGTGCCGGTGGCCGCGGAAACGACAATCTCGGGCAACTGACCGACGCTGGAGCCATCGACGCGTTCGCACAACGATCCCTTGGCTCTGAGCTTCCCGCCTTTGTCTTCGCTGGGCAGGTTCCCAAGCAAGAACGCTGGGTCAATGTCGATTGGCGAACGCTCGAACACCGCATGCCTGATATCTCCGACTCCCTGCGAATGATGTTCGAAAGTCTGGACGCATTTCTCGAAGAACACCAGGGGAACATCCCACAAGCGCCTCTATATCATAGGCTTGAGCATGGGTGGATTTGGAACCTGGGATGCGATGCAACGCAGACCGGATTACTGGGCCGCGGCAGTTCCCATCTGCGGGGGAGGAGATGTTGAGCTCGCCAAATCCATCGCCCACATTCCCACCTGGATCTGGCATGGAGACGAGGACGGCGCCATCAAGGTAAGACGATCACGCGACATGGTCGCCGCACTCAAGGCGGCTGGAGGCAAGCCGATCTACAGCGAATTGGCGGGTGTCGGTCACAACGTCTGGGAAAATTGCTGGGCTTCGGACGAGCTATGGGAATGGCTCTTTGCTCAGGCGAAAGAGTAAGACAGCCCGCTCATTTCTCCGGACCAGCCACCCAACGGATCGCTTCCGTGATGATTGGGTGAAGACTCGGCGTGAGCTCCGGATGCGGGCTCATCGACATGACTCGCCCCTTGCCGAACCTCCCGGAGACGATCGCAGGTGTATTGATCATCGTTCCCTCCTGGGGTTTCCAGAGCCCATTCTCACTGCGAAACCAGGCCAGGACTTCGTAGTCTTCCAATTCCTGCCGTTGCTTGGGCGATATGATGGGGCCGTTGGCGTATCGGACGACGAAGTTTCGCGCGATGCCGTTTCCCGCAAACATCCGTTCTCCCGCAGGGCTCAGCTCGATGTCGATATCAGTTTGCGGTCCTCGAAACCATAGTTGCTTCCTGCCCTTTCCGGGAATTTCAGCAGTCCCGGTCAATACGCTGGAGTCAATCAAGTTGAGTGACCATTGGTAATGCGAGGAACACAAATAAGCTCCTGCACAGATGCCAAGCACACCACCTCCTCGCTCCACGTATTGGCGAACGGAAAGACGGCCATTTTCTCCAATCGCAGCAGCCTGTTTTGAGCCGCTGCCCCCGGGGAAAACGAGAACATCAAACTGTTCCAAAACTTCGACTTTCATCTCCGCCGGACCAACGTGACAGAGTTCAAGGCCAGGTGCATCGTCAATCACGTCACCCAGATTGAGACTGCTCGACCCAACTCCTGTTCCATCAAGCACCGCTACCTGCAGTTTCTCCCCCTTTTCGGCTCCAGCGAGAAGGTTCCGACAATCGGTATCGATCAGTCCGATATGATTGAGCAGCTCGTTGACCATTGCCCGATGCTGCCGCGTCCGCAAAGACATGGGCTGGTTCTTGTAGGTCGTTTCGAGAATGACGCCCTCGGCGCCCATCACCCGGATGCAGGCTCGCGCAAAGCCGGTGCTGACGGGTCCGTTCCGGATCAATGAAAATCGCTTTTCGGGATCCGTTACCGTCGTATCTGCTGCCGCCACCACCCGCTTCATGAGCGCATCCATGCTCTCACTACCTTGATAAATCACACTCGAGCCCACAGACTTTTTCTTTCCCTCCGAAGGATTGTGAGACCGATGGAAGTCAAAACCTTCGTGGATATCGATCGTCCAATCCGGCCGGACCTTCAT
>JBCDHN010000540.1:0-3360 GCA_038749915.1 Verrucomicrobiota bacterium
ATGGACGAACCAACCTTCATCAGCCCTGCGGTGATGAATACTTCTCGCTGGACTCACTTTGACGATTCCAGCAGCCTCGGGGCGACGTTTCGATATGTGGGGAAAGACATGGGAGGAGACTGGTTCCAAAGCCGAAGCGAGCAGGCACACTACGCGCAAACCATTCGACCGACTCGGGCACGGATTGAACGTTTGAGTCAGGGTGAGGATGAGAAACCTCGTTTCTTTTCCAGCATCGATTTTGGCCTCCGTGACTTCTTTTACATCTCGGAGAGCGGCAAGATCTGGAAGGCCGACAGCGAAGTTCGCGCAGGCCAGGAAATCGAGCTCGTTGAAAGCGACAAAGAAGCCCTGACCGCCTTCTGGAACTCCGCCCGCGCTGACTTTACCACGCCACTGAAAGCGAAGATCGGGAAATTGGTCGATCAGGAGACCGACACCTTTTTCGCGTTGGCAAGCTCGCCCGGTGATCAACTCATTCCAACGCTTCGATCGATTCGCTGGAATAAAGGCTCCAATGGAGACCGGCTCCTCCTCGTCGGATCTCCGGTTGAGCGTGAACCCAAAAACGCGGACGGCCAATGAGCACCACAAACGGAGACACTCCCGCGATTCGCGTTACCAGCCTGCACCGCAGTTTCGGCACTCTGAAAGCGGTTGATGGGGTCACCTTTGAGATCCCCAAGGGCCAGGTTGTCGGTTTTGTCGGGGCGAATGGCGCGGGCAAAACCACGACAATGCGGATTCTGGCCACGCTCGATTATCCCAGTACTGGAACGGTCGAGATTCTTGGCATTGATGTGGTGGACTATCCCGCCGAAGTGCGAAAAATCCTTGGTTGGATGCCGGACGACTTTGGCACTTATGAATACATGACGGTCGCCGAGTATCTCGATTTTTTCGCTCGCGCACTTGGTTTCAAGGACGAGGAACGAATCCAACGCATTCGCGATGTGATGGAGTTCACGGAGTTGGATAAACTGGCGGACAGACTCATCAACAAACTCTCCAAAGGGATGGGTCAGCGGCTCTGTCTGGGCCGAGCCTTGATCCATGATCCTGAGGTTCTGATTCTCGACGAACCGGCCGCCGGCTTGGATCCCAAAGCTCGCGTCGAACTCAAACATCTCATTCGCATTCTGGCGGAAGAGGGGAAAACGATCTTCATCAGCTCCCACATTCTCAGTGAACTTGGGGAGATGTGTGATGCTCTGCTGTTCATTAACAACGGACAAATTGTGCATCATGGCAGCGCCGATGATCTGAAGAAGCATAAGGATACCGGCCTGCTCGTTGACGTGGTGATGAATGCGGAGGCCGCCAAACTTGAAGAATGGGCCGCGCTTTCCCCTCATGTCAGATTTATCGACTCCAAGAAAAATGGGGGTCGCATCGAGATAGATTCCAACGAGCCGGAGATCGTGGCCAGCGTCTTGAAGAAAATGGTCAACGATGGTCTTCCCGTGATCGAGTTCCATCGCGAAGAGCGAAATCTGGAGGATGCCTTCATCGAAATTGTCGGAAACCTGGAACGCGAGGCTGAACAGAAGAAAGCCGCCCTGACACCACCCGAAATTCCCACCACCACTTCGTGACCGAAACCGACAAACTGAGCGACTTCAAGGATTGGATCAGCCCCATCATTGTGAAGGAGCTGCGTCAGGGGATGCGAACGCGGCTTTTCACTGCGGCGTTCATCGTACTGCAGGGATTCATGGTGTTGTTCGTAATGATTGGGTTTGCCGAAGGCGGTGGATCGAACGCCGGAACATCGGGGTTTTTCTGGTTTCTCATTTCCATCACGCTGCTGTTGGTCATGCCTCTGCGTGGTTTCGCTGCCCTGAGCTCGGAGATTCGCCTCAACACGATGGACCTGATTGCCCTGACGCGGATGAGCTCTTGGCGGATCGCAACCGGCAAATGGGCGGCCCTCGTCAGTCAGACCATCCTCATCGCGGTGGGCGTCCTTCCCTACGTGGTATTGCGCTACTTTTTTGGAGGCGTGAATCCGATCAACGAGCTCTTTTTCCTCGGAGTCATTCTTATTGTCTCCTGCGTTCTCAGTGCGGCCATGGTTGGACTGTCCGCTTTTCCCAGCTTTCTGGTTCGGGCGCTGATCGCAATCGGAGCCAGCATCGCAGCAATTTCGATGAGCGCCGGATTGGGAGGAGTCACCACCGAAACGATTGAGTTTGATAACCCACAGTTTCGCTGGGCAATCTTCGCGTTTCTTTTGGGCGCCGCTTTTTTGACTTACTACTTTCTCGCCATGGGAGCGACGCGAATTGCAACCGAAGCGGACAACTACAGTACGCTCAAGCGTCTGGTTAGCCTGTTGATCGTCGGCATCACACTTTGCCTCCCGCTAATTCCCAGTATCGATCCGAGCCCTTGCTACGTGATCGCTGGAATTCTCATCACCTTTCTCGCTCTCGACGCCCTGACCGAAACACCATCGGGAGTTCGCAGTCTTCATCTCCCGTTCAACCAGAAGGGGCTGATTGGTTATGCGATGCAGTTCTTGCTGACGCCCGGATGGTTTTCCGGTGTGTTTTATATTCTTTGTCTTGGTCTGATGCACACCATCGCCGGAATGAACTATGGTCCCCCGGAATTTACCTGGAATGTTGACCAAGCTGTTACCGTTGGTGTGGCCTTCACCGGAACCCTGCTGTTCCCACTCCTCATCATTCATCTGTTTTTCACTGAGCCGCGCAATTTGTTCGCCACCTACTTTTTTGTTCAATCCGCCGTTGCTGCCATTGGATTTTGCCTGCTTGCGATGCAGGATTCGTTTCCCGCGTTGATGTGGGCCGGGAGTCCCATTCCCTTCGTCAATTTTCTCATGGCGATCGAAGACCAGAACAATACCTACGACTCCATGCTTCTCGTTCTCGCATTGATCACGCTCATCGTTACGGTTCTGGTTTGTATCTGGCGGGGCAATCCGCTGATTCGGCAGATCAATATGTTCCGGGGTGACTACCTCGCCAAAACGCGACCATCTCCATCAGGAAATTCCGATGAGTAGTCTCGAGATTGATAAAGCCGAACTCGGGAAAACCAGCCGACGCGCCGAAGCTTGGGCTGATCTTTTCAAGCTGCCGCTTGGCAAAAGAACCTGGCGAGGCATGACCGGGGACTTTCAGGGAAGTGGTGTTGGTTCCTCGCTCGATTTTCAGGATCACCGGGCCTACGCTCCGGGCGACGATCCGCGCCACATCAACTGGCAGGCTTACGCGCGCAGTGGCAACTACACCATGAAGTTGTATCGGGAAGAAGTTCGGCCGCTGATCGACGTCATTTTTGATGTCTCCGACTCGATGTTCTTCGAGCCAACCAAAAAGCGACGCAGCCTCG
>JBCDHN010000541.1:0-3355 GCA_038749915.1 Verrucomicrobiota bacterium
AGGAAAACCGCCTTCAGAATTCCATTCTCGATTCGGCGATGGACGAAGCGAGGACCTTGTCAAGTCGGGTGAATCACGAAGACAAGGCGAAGCTTGATGAGTATTTCACCGCGATCCGCGATGTGGAGAAGCGGCTCGAACTTCGGGAACGCTGGACCGATCGTCCCAAGCCCGAGGCGCCATTTGAAGCTCCGGCCAACACCAACACGGTGGAGGACTTGCCCATGCTCTATGAGCTGATCGCTTTGGCGCTGCAAACCGATTCGACCCGGGTTGCCACCCTCGAAATCGGAGGCTGTTTCCTTCCACAAAACCTCGGGATCAAGAAATCCTACCATGGTCTTTCCCATCACGGAAATGACGAGGAAGCCATTGCCCATTTGATCACGCTGGAGAAATACCAGATCAAAGAATTTGGGAGGTTTCTCACGAGGCTTGCCGGGATGCAAGATGGCGACCAGAATCTGCTCGATTCGACAGCTGTGCTGTTTGGAAGCGGCATGGGCAACGGAAACTCTCACACGAATTCCGATCTGCCGATTCTCCTCGCTGGTGGTGGTTATGAGCACGGCAAGTTCAAGAAACTTCCGACCCATGGCGGGCAGAAAATTCCGCTCTGCAATCTCTACCTCGACATCGTCCAACGTATGGGGATCGAGGCGGAGGCGTTTGGCACCAGCACGGGGACGTTTTCATAGTTCTCATGGTCGGTGATTTTCGTGTTCTCAGCGCAACTCTGGTTGGCGCAAACCTTCTTCTCGGGACCAGTCATGGGGAGTCGCCTGAACTCGGAGATGCCGCATTTGCGTTTCTTGATCGCTACTGCATGGACTGCCACGATCGCGACGTTCAAAAGGGTGACCGCGACTTTGAAGTCCTGAACTTGCCATTGCAGTCGGTATCCGACCTTGTCATGGCGAAAGATATTATTGATCAGGTCACGTTGAAGGAGATGCCGCCGAAGGACGCAGACCAACCCACCGACGAAGAACGTCTTGCCGTGATTCGCGCCCTTCGCCAAAGCATCGCTTCCGCCAAGGGCCGATTTGAAAGCTCGGGTGGTCGCACTGTGATGCGTCGTCTTTCAAATCGGGAATACGAAAACACGCTTGCCGTTCTGTTTGACCGCCGGGTCGATACCCTTGGTTTGACGGCAGACTTTCCCAAGGAGAAGACCAGTCGTCACATCGATACAATCGGCAATTCCCTCATCACTTCCGGGTTTCTCCTCGATCAGTATTTTCAGTCGGCGCATCGGTTGGTGGAGGCGCGGCTTGGGAAACCGGAAATCGAACCGCAGGACTGGCATTTCACCGACAACTTTCGCCAATACGAGGAACTTTCCGGGTCCCATCGCCAGGCGTTCAACTACAAATACCTCTGCCTCTATGAACAGCCTAACACGGATACGCGGCAAGGCGGCTACGGACATATCGAGGATTTTCTCGAAGGGGTACCGGTGTCCGGCCTCTACGACATCCAGATTCTTGCCCAGGCCCTGCATCGTGATACGCATTACGACCCCGAGATTTTCAAAATCGACTTGTCCGAGCCGTTCCAGGTCGCGGTGATACCGGGAGATGTTACCAAAGGCCACATTCACTATCCCCAGGCGATCGAGCCAATCCTTGCCCAAACCACCGTTCCGGACGACAAACCAACGTGGCTGAGCTTTCGCGTTTGGCTCGAAGCAGGCCAGACTCCTCGCTTCATCTTTCCCAACGGTCCCTATGAGTCGCGCAGGTCGATCATGCAGATCAATCGCCGCTACAAGGACGAATTCAGCCGAGACATTCCCAAGGTCTTGGTTGGGCGCACTCTCATTCTTCAGGAAGGCAAGTTGCCCCACATTCGGATTGGGGAGATCAAAATTCACGGCCCGGTTCCGGAAGCTACCGGCAGCGCCGAAGAAGTTGCTGTATTTGGTGAAGGTGGTTTCCAACCTGAGAAGGCTCTTGAGCAACTTTACGCCTTTGCAGAACGCGCCTATCGCCGGCCGCTCGGGGACGAGGATCGGGACCGCATCGATCGGATTTATAAGCTGAGGACTTCTGAAGAGGCGACTTCTCGTCAGGCTGCACTCGATGCCCTCAAGCTGATTCTCTGTTCGCCTTCCTTTCTTTATTTGAGTGAGATCACCGATGAGACCCAGCCGAAGTTAGGGCCCCACGATCTGGCATCGCGCCTCTCGTACGCGTTGTGGACCGCTCCACCGGATGAGGAGCTCGTCCGGCGAGCCGGAAACCGATCGCTCATGCCTCGCCGCCCCTCCCGTGGCCCCTTTCGGCCACCGGTTCCCAAAGAACTGAGACAACAAGTCTACCGTCTTCTCACCGATGAACGATCGGAGGAGTTCGTGAACGGATTTCTCGATAGCTGGCTCAACCTTCGTGATCTCGGTGGAATGCCTCCTCCGCGTAGTGCTGCGGAAAACTACTATGCGGAGAACCTGCCGGTGTCGATGAAGCAGGAGATACGGATCTTCTTTCGACATCTGCTCGACACGAACGGATCCGTGCTCGACTTCCTTGATGCGGATTACTCGTTTGTCGATAAGAGACTTGCCCAGCTCTATCAATTGCCCGAACAGAACACGTTGCGATTGGAAGACGGTTTTCAGCGAGTCAGTTTCGAAGGAAATGGTCAGCGTGGTGGTTTGTTGGGGATGGCCGGTGTTCTCACGGTCAGTTCCAACGGGGTCGAGACTTCACCTGTAACTCGCGGAGTCTGGGTGTCGGAGAACATCCTTGGGATCGAACCAGCCCCACCGCCTGACGAAGTTCCTGCGATTGAAAACGACGTCCGTGGTGCCACCACCATTCGCGAGCGCCTCAACAAGCACAGCGCCGACAAAACCTGTGCCGAATGCCATCGCAAGATCGATCCGCTCGGCTTTGGTCTGGAGACCTTCGATCCGATTGGCCGGTGGCGTCAGTTCTATCCGAAGCCAAAGGGAAACGCGCCCGCGCCCAAGGTGGATTCCAGCGGTGAGTTTCCTTCTGGGGAAGCCTATGCTGACTTTGACGGGTTGAAGAGCGTCATCGTAAAAAGTCGCGAAGAATACTTCACCCGTCACCTCATCAAAACCTTTCTCAGCTACGCCACCGGTCGCCACATGGAACCAGTCGATGATTTCGAGATCGACGAAATCTACGAAACCGTTCGCGATCGCGGGTATGGTCTTCGAACTCTCATTGTGGAGTGTCTCAGTAGCGATATATTCCAGTCGCGTTAGCGACAATGACGAGAAAAATCCGCTGACTAACGATTGTGCTCTAAGGCACTCAATCTTGAACGCAGCCTTCTAGAAAGCTCAGAAGCAAGTGTGAACTCACTTCATGAATCAGTGTAAGGA
>JBCDHN010000542.1:0-3354 GCA_038749915.1 Verrucomicrobiota bacterium
CATTTCAGGAGGTTTTCGAAAAAAATCGAAAAAAGACGTAAGACGGAAAAGATCTGGCACACCAACAATACAGACAAGTCTGTCTATTTCATTAAATCAACCAAACCAAGCAATAACCAAATCCATCAAGTCATGAAAAATTCATTCACTTCCATCTCCGCCGGTTTCCTCGCGATGTTCACCGTGTTCACGGCTGGATTCGCGAATACCGCTCTGGCCGCCGAAAATTCCGGTTCCTGGAGCAAAGCCGCCTTCAGCACCAGCGGAACGTGGTCCATCGAAGGGCGCACCTTGACCCTGACCGACTTCTCAACCAAGTCCGCTCCCGATTTGAAGATCATCCTTTCTCCTCATTCCGTCGACGATCTGCAAAGCCGGAACGCCATGACCGGAGCCGTGATTATCTCGCCGCTGAAATCGAACAAGGGAACCCAAACCTATGAGATTCCTGAAAACGTCGATCTGGCCGACTTCGAGAGTATCGGAATCCACTGTCAGAAATACACCAAGCTCTTCGCCAAAAGCTCCCTGTAAACTCCACTCGCCTCTCCCGGCGGTTCCTCTTCGGATGGAGCCGCCGGAGAGTTCCCTCTTCTTTCCAAAACGAACATTTCACGATCATGAACTTCTCGAAACTCATCCGCAGAATCGCCACCGGCATTGTTGTCGTCCTCGTTGGCCAGACGCTGTTCTTCAAATTCACCGCCGCTCCGGAATCGGTCGCTCTCTTCACTCACCTCGGCATCGAGCCCTTCGGCCGCATCGGAATCGGCGTGGCTGAATTGATTGCCATTGTCCTGATCCTCATTCCTCGCACCACCGTTTTCGGAGCCCTGCTCACCAGCGGGTTGATGAGCGGAGCGCTATTTGCCCATGCAACCCAGCTCGGTTTTACCGGCGACATGGGTCCACTGGCGGCAAGTGCCGGAGTCGTGCTCGTTGCTGCTCTGACCGTGCTTTGGTTTGTGAGAGCCAGCATTCCAGTGATCGGCACCAGATTGGCCCCAGTGGCCAGCTCCCAGCTCGTTCCTGATACCGTTCAGTCGTAGGTTCGCCTGAAGAACAGGAAGAAGAGAATGGGACAAAGCAGCAGGGTCAACGCGGTGGCAAAGGCAAGACCGAAGATCATCGCATTGGCCATGCTGCTCCACATTCCGCCTCCTCCAAGCGCAAGCGGCGTCAGACCAATAATCGTCGTGAACGTTGTCATCAGGATGGGCCGCAATCGCGACTTGGCGGCATCAACAACCGCATCCATCAACAGCTTGCCACTTTCCAACTGGAGGTTGGTTTCATCCAGCATGAGGATGGCATTGTTCACGATGATACCCATCAATGCCAAAAGGCCCAGCAGCGTCATAAATCCAAAACTGGACCCGGTGAGGAGCAATCCCGGCACGACTCCAATCATCATTGGCGGAATCGTAAAGATGATGATGAGGAAACGGCGAATCGAGTTGAACTGGGCAATCAGGATCAGGCAGAGACACATCATTGGTCCGGGCATCGCAGCCGCAATTTGTCCTTGGGCTTCCGCAGAGTCGGCCTGCTCGCCGGCATACTCGATCCCGTATCCGTTCGGCCAATCCGCGGAATTCATCAAAGCCGCGACCTTTGGCTGAATTTCCGCGAGAGCCTCAGAGGCGAAGCGTCCACGAACCCGGCCCTGAATCGTCATGGTCCGAACCGTGTCCCGGCGCTCGATTGCCCCGGGAGAAAACTCGATCCGCACATCGGCCACCTGGCTGATTGGGATGGCACCGGTCTCCGCATTATAGATGGGCAGGTCCCTGATCCGTTCAAGGTGAGTGCGATAGTCGCCTTGCGAGCGAAGGACGATTGGAATCGAATCCTCCCCCTCCCGGTAGTAGCTGGCGGTCGTCCCGCTGTAGTGCTGGGAAAGAGCATCTGCGATCGTTTCAGTGGTGATACCAAGTCGTGACGCCCTGACCGGATCCGGATCGACCACCACCTGCTTGACCCACGCGCCCCAATCATCCCTCACGTCATACAACCCTTCGACCAACTTCACTTCAGCCGAGATCCGGTCCCTGAGCCCATAGAGCGTATCCATGTCCGGCCCGGAAATTCGGATTTGAATGGGGTCTCCGACCGGAGGTCCGTTTTCGAGCGCTTTCGGCGTTACGCGCGCATCAGGAAGATTGGCCAGCGCGAACTCACTAACGCGACTGATCAGCTCCTGAACAACCTCCGGATCTTCGACTTTGGTCAGGACCGAGAGGAGCGCGTAATTCCGGTTGGGAGACTCAGGTGACAGGGAAAGATACCAGCGCGGCCCACCCTCGCCAATCCACGATGCAATGGTAGCAACCTTGTCGCCATGCTCGGTAAGCAACCAGTCCTCCAGCTTTTTCACCCCTTCTTCCGTTTCGTAGATGTTCTTTCCTTGAGGAAGCTCGAAATCGATAATGAACTGGCCACGCTCATTGGGCGGGAAGAAAATGGATGGCACCTTCCCAAAGCCGGCGAGAGCCACGATCGTGAGGAGCACAATCAGAATCGGGTAGGCCCATCGAAGCCGGATCATGAAGCGCAACAGAGCTTCATAGGGGCCGAGCGAAGCGGTCACAAGGCGACCAACCAGGGTGTCCCGCTTCAGCGGCTGCAGGAAGGAGTAACAGAACAAGGCGATAATGGTGATGGAAAGGAGCCAGCTACCGAGGAGGCTCAAAGTGACCACGGCAAAGAGGCTGAAGGTAAACTCCGCAGCTCCTCCCTCGGCGGTCGCAATAACGGCAAAGGCGGCGATGGTCGTGCCACTACCGGCCAATAAGGGAATCATGAGCGCCTTGATCGAATCGGTCACCGCCTTCGCGCGTTCCATACCTTCGTTTAACCGGTTCAAAATCTGTTCACAGACCACCACGGCGTTGTCCACGAGGATCCCCAGGGCAATGATCAACGCAGCAATCGACATCATCTCCAGTTCAACATCAAACACCGGCATGAAGGCAAACGCGAAGAGACACACTGACGGAACCAATACACCGACGATCACTGCAAGACGCCATCCGGAAAAAAGAAACATCACCAGCATCACAAAGAAAAAGGCTTGCCCCAGGTTGACGAGGAAATCGGCGATCGACTGATCTACATATATGGGCTGGTAGAACATTCGTTCTATCTCCAGGCCAATCGGCAACGTGTTCTGAATCGTTTGGAGTCGTTCTTCTATTTCTTCTCCTATTTTGGAAACGACGCCTCCATCAATCATTGAAGCGGCGATGCAAAGAACCCGTTCTCCATTGAAGTGGCTCAGGGTGTCCGGGGGATCCTCGTAAGCACGCTGAATCTCAAAAATATCTCTGATCCGCACCGAAGCGGCATCCCCGG
>JBCDHN010000543.1:0-3346 GCA_038749915.1 Verrucomicrobiota bacterium
AACCGGTCTTGTTTCTGGTTTTGCTCCTGCTGGCCTGCCTTGGGTTCCTCATCTTGCGGAATATCAAGATTCGGCGCCGGACGAAGGCCGGAGAGCAGCTTTGGCAGCAACTGCGCGCGGGCCGAAAAGAGATTCGGACCCAGCTTGCGCAACCGGACCAGGCGGGCAACCCGATCTCCATTCCGATGGCAGTCGCGATTTTGGGAACGTCGTCGATTGCGTCGACGACGCATGCGGATTTCCTCACCTATCAAAAGGCGATGGATAATGCAGGTCGGACGGGCGCGAATCATTCGGGAGGATGCGGCGCCGGTTGTGGGGGATCAGGCTGCGGAGGCGGAGGGTGTGGTGGCGGATGCGGCGGCTGTGGAGGGTAGCCAAGAGTTCATTCAAGCGAGCCGATCCGCTATGCCGCTGGAATCGAAGCCGATTCCCAGTCCACCGAGAGCGTCGTCGCGTCGGCGGCTGGTTCGAGGAAGTCTGTCGCGAGAAATCCAGTGACTTTTTGCAATCGCTGAGTCGTGGAGATCAAGGTTTAATTTCAAGATGATGACATTGCTTCCTGCCCATCTCAGACCGATTCGCAAACTGGTTGCTGCGGTGGCGATTGTCTGGGCCGCGCTCATTGGCTATCTCCTTTGGGCGCATGGTCAATTGCCGGAGAAGGTCGCCCTTCACTTCAACGCTGAGGGAAAACCGAATCGCTGGTCGAGTTCATCGGAAATGACGCTCGGCATGGTTCTTCTCGCCACAGCTGAGTTTGTCACCTTCTTTGCCATCGCCTGGATTCTTCCCCGTATTTCCTACCAGCTTTGGAATTTGCCGAACAAGAGTTATTGGCTTGCTCCCGAGCGCGCTGAACAAACCACGACCGGGATTTGTCGAGACCTACTCATTATGGGCCTCGCCACCCTGTTACTTTTAGGAGTCGTTCAATGGGACGTCGTCCAAGCGAATCTGGTTCGAGCGGAGTCGAATTTGGTATTCACCGGATGGGTGGTCGGCAGCTACTTGGTCCTCATCTGCGGAATCATCGTTGCGATGATCAAGCGATTCAACCGCGTCGGCGATTGACTGATTCAGGAGTTCTTCACGTAATCGATCACATATTCGGCATTGCCGTCCGCGGCCCACACGACTCTGAGAAAATCTGCCGGATGGATGTCATGCCGGCTTAGGAATGCGCGATCGCCCCCGCAGCAGTACATAATGTCCGGATCCAACTCTCCCCGCAGTTTGCCTTCCGCCTTTTTGATAATGCGAGGCAGCCAGCGAATTCCGCCCAACTCTTCGCCTTTGCCCGGAAGGTCGCCCGGTTTGATTTCGTGATCGCTTAGATTCCCGTCCATGATGGTCTGCAGGTAATCGCGCCGAGCGGCTGCAACCAGGACTGCGGTAGTTGGTGAGGGATCGTTTCCGTCAGCATAATCTTCCACAAAATCGAAAAACTCGCGGGGTTTGTAGCCAATCGATTTGAGGAACGAGGCGTCATCATCCGTGTAATACCCGGTAAAGTCTGAATCTCCCCTTTGGTAACGTTTGAGGCAGCGATTGAAGAGTTCCATGAACGTGGATTCCCAGTTGTAGCTATTCATCGGTATGTCGGGTTCAGAGTTTTGCCAGGCTATCGTCAAGCGCCGCGAACAGCCCGTTCATCGTCGCTTCCGTTTCATTGCCCATGTTGGAGATCCGGAAGGTGGACCCTTTGATTTTCCCATATCCTCCGTCAAGTGCAATGGAGTGATTCTCACGCATCAGCTTTTGGAGCTTGGCCACGTCAATTTGTCGATTATTAGCAACGCAAGTTAACGATTTGGAGCGATATCCTTCAGGGGCGAAGAACTCAAACCCGTTCGCGCAGACCCAATCGTGGGCCATATTGTTCAGCTTCTCGTGGCGGGCATAGCGATTCTCGATCCCTTCGGCCTCGATCTCGTTCACTTTCTGGCGCAGCCCGAAAATCGTGTGGATACAGGGAGTGCTCGGCGTCATGTCCTTCGCCTGGTTTTTCTGGAATTCGACGAAATCGAAATAGTAGCCACGGTCAGGCAAGGTTTTGGCGCGCTCGATCGCCCGCTCCGAAAGCGCAAACAGGGCGAGTCCCGGAGGGAGCGCCAAGGCTTTCTGACTTCCGGTGAGCAACACGTCGATTCCCAGCTCGTCGAACGGAATTGGCACCACCGAAAAAGAGGACACCGAATCCACGATCAGGATCACATCATCATACTTTCGCACCACTTCCGCGATCTCTTTGAGCGGATTCATGACTCCTGTTGAAGTTTCATTGTGAATCAATGTGACGACGTCGAACTCGCCCGTCGCCAGTTTGGCATCGACATCTTCCGGGCGGATTTGCTCTCCCCATTCCACCTGTAGTGCCTCAGCTTCTTTCCCGCAGCGCTTGGACACGTCGAACCACTTGTCTGAAAACGCTCCTCCGCAGCAGTTGAGCACCTTTTTCGTAACCGTGTTCCGAATCGCGCCCTCCATGATCCCCCAAGCGGAAGAAGTGCTCAAATACACCGGCTGATCTGTCATGAAGAGCTTCTGTAATTTGGGCTGAAGTTCTCCGTAGAGCGCCTGAAATTCCTTGCCGCGATGCCCGACCATGGGGGAGCAAATCGCTTCGTAGGTCTCCGGGGCGATTTCTACGGGGCCGGGGATGAAAAGTTTTACGTGGGACATGGTGCTGAATTCCTAACGAGGCGACGACAAATGTCGAAAGAAAAGTGAGTCATCCTCACTACGTTCATCCCGATTCGAGGGATTCAGCAGCCTACATCTTGCCGGCCGCCCACACGATTCCCCGGGTCAGCAGATCAATAAAGACAGGATCGCGGAAGGTATCGTCCGAGTGACCATAGGTGGTTCCAAACACCCGAGTGCCTTCAAAATCGTTTACCCATACCACGGGATGCACTTTC
Organism: Verrucomicrobiota bacterium; assembly: GCA_038749915.1. GTDB lineage: Bacteria > Verrucomicrobiota > Verrucomicrobiia > Verrucomicrobiales > DEV007 > JBCDHN01. The sequence continues at coordinate 2,925 of JBCDHN010000543.1, forward strand.
CCGTCTTTTTCACTTACCGATGTCGCCAGGGGCGTCGCGCTCGGCCACAATTTCTCGATGATGTAGAGCTCGTCCTTCGGCGTTACCCAATCCTTCTTGAATCCCACCATGGTTGGATGCTCGGGATTTACAATCGTCACGGGATACTCGGACTTGTGTTCATGTTTGCGGCTCGTCACACCCAAAAACTGGCGCCAATCATCAATCTCCGCCGCCCGATACGTGTGCATCGCACAATGAATCACCACCGCGGGCACCCCGGCTTTGTGCACTTCCGTGATTTTCCGGATGTAATCCGGATCCTTCGTGTTCGCGAAGCATTCGTTGTGGATCACCACAACGATCCGGAATGGGCGAAGGGATACGATGTGGTGATCCACAACGAATGTTTCGCGAACACGAAGGATCCGGATTACATCCGG
>JBCDHN010000544.1:0-3343 GCA_038749915.1 Verrucomicrobiota bacterium
AGCTTCCATTTCCATGGTTGCCTTGTCGGTCTCGATATCAGCCAGCACATCCCCGGAGGAGACAGTGTCACCCTCGTTGACGTGCCACTTGATGAGCGTCCCTTCCGTCATGGTATCGCTCAGTTTGGGCATCTCGATAAACGTAGCCATAGTTCAGGGCGAGTTAAGACGGTCTCTGCCGCTTTGCAATCGGAAATGGGGCTGCCGTTGCGCTGTGTTTCGGGCGTTGTCCAGGCCGCGCTACGACAAGCCTGACTCCCAGAAGATTGCCAGCATTTTCAAGATCGAGGCGAATCGGTGCCGAACATGTTGGGATCGAAGAGAAGCGAGCCATCTTCTTCCCACAGGACGATCTTCTCATCTTCCGCATCAAAGACGCGGATCACGCGGGTAAAGACGGGCAAATCCTCCAGAACTCCGACGCCGACCACGTTTTTGAGCGTGTTTACGAAGTCGGAACAGCCGCGCACGGCATCCATCGGTTCTTCGAACGAAACGACGGGCAACCAATCATCCTCAGATTCACCCTCGAGTGCTTTACCGCTCAGTTGGACGACAAATCTCGAATCGAGATCTGTTTCCTCCTTTGGGGTTACCGCAAGGCCTTCCAAAGTGTCACTTTCCAACCTGGCTTCAGACACAGCGTGAGGATGCAACCTCCCTCAGGAGATTGCGAGAACTTTTTCAATGACGTCCTGGGGACGGGGAAGCTGGGTTTCTTCGAGCTTGGGACTGTAAATCGCCGGCGCATCAATCGCCGAGAGGCGCATGACCGGGGCGTCGAGGTCGTCGAACGCTTTCTCGCTGATGAGCGAGGCGATTTGGGCTCCCACACCACAAAACGGCTTGTTTTCCTCCACCACGACGGCGCGATTGGTTTTGCGGACGCTTTCAAGCACGGCATCCTCGTCCAAGGGACGAATGGAACGCAAATCGACCACCTCGGCGTCGATGTCGTAATCCGCGGCGAGGATTTCGGCGGCCTTCAAGCAGGTCAAAGCGGCGCGGCCATGAGCGATGAGGGAAATGTCCGAGCCATGCTTTTTCACATCTGCAACGCCGAGCGGAATCGTGTATTCATCCTCCGGAACCTCCCACGTATCTCCGTACAGCAGGGTGTTTTCCATCACGTAAACCGGATCGTTGTCGCGAATCGCGGTTTTCATGAGGCCTTTGGCATCGTAGGCGGTTGCGGGAACGCACACCTTCAGTCCCGGCATGTTGGCGAATAAGTTTTCCGGGGTGTGACTGTGGGTTGCCCCAACGTTGGTTCCGCCGTTGGCAGGGCCGCGAACCACGATTGGGCAATGAATCAGTCCACCCGACATGTAGCGAACGGTGGCCGCGTTGTTGATCATCTGATCAAACGCAACGTAGGCGAAGCTCCAGAACATCAGCTCCATCACCGGGCGCAACCCCAGCATCGAGGCGCCAACGCCCATGCCGATGAAACCGGCTTCACTGATCGGCGCATCGACGACGCGTTTGTCGCCATATTTTTTCCAAAGACCTTCGGTGACTTTGTAGGCGCCGTTATACTGGGCGACTTCCTCGCCCATGATGAAGACGTTGGGATCGCGCTCGATTTCCTCGGCGAGCGCTTCGTTCAGGGCCTGGCGATAGGTTATCTCGGGCATCTTAGTGGTTGAAAAAGTGTTGTCCGGTCAGTCCCGCCTCGGTTTGTTCATCCACCTCGTAGTAGATGTCGGCCATGATGTCGCTTTCCGGCGGCCAATTGCTCTGCTCCGCAAACTCCGCGGAAGCTTCCGCTTCCTGCTTCGCTTCCTTGTTCATCGCCTTGTAATCATTTTCGTTCAGGAGTCCCTCATCCTGAAGCTGTTGCTTCCAGAGGTTGAGTGGATCGTGGTTCAGCTTGTAGTCCTCAATCTCGTCTTTGGTTCGATACTTGGTCGCATTCGCATCAGCGACCGAATGGCCACGGTAACGGTAAGTATCGACCTCCAACATGGTTGGGCGGCATTCCTTGTGAGCGCGCTTGATCGCTTTGCCGATTCCATCGCGGAGCTCATAAATGTGGGAGCCATTCATCACCGCCCATTCCATTCCGTAAGCCTCGGCCCGTTGGGCAAGGTGTTCGCCGTGAGCGGATGAGCGCTCCTGGCTTGTTCCCATGGAGTATCCGTTGTTTTCGATGATGTAAATCACCGGAACGTCCCAGAGCTCAGCCAGATTCAGCGATTCGTGAAAGGCACCCTGGTTGACCGCTCCATCACCGAGGAAACACATGCAGCAGCCTTCCTTCTCGTGGTATTTCAGGGCGTAGGCGATTCCCAGTCCGAGCGGAGTCTGTCCGGCAACAATTCCGTGTCCACCCCAGAAGTTCTTGTCGGGGGCAAAATAGTGCATCGAACCGCCTTTTCCCTTGGAACAGCCGGTCTCTCTGCCAAAGAGCTCAGCCATGCATTCATTCATCGACATTCCGACGGCCAACCCGTGTCCGTGATCGCGATAGGCCGTGATCATGTGGTCATTTTCGCCCATCAACGAGGCAGCGGCGACGGCGACCGCCTCCTGACCGATGTAAAGGTGGAGGAATCCTCCCATTTTTCCCGCGCTATAATACTTGTTCGCGGTCTCCTCAAACCGACGGATTCGGAGCATTTCGCGGAGAAACCCGACCTTGTCTTCCTTCGAGAGGGACTTGTTGATGGGAGCGTCGACAAAGTCGCCCGCTTTGGATTTGGAAATGGAATCGACGTCGTCGGCCATGATGCGCACTTCTTAAGCACGTGTCCGGGTGCTTTCAACCCGGAATCACGTCAGCTTATGCGCTCATACGCCGTTTTGACGCTGGGCAAATCTACAGCTCATCATCGCTTATAGGAATGATCTTCATGAGAGCCGACTGCAATCCTGGTTTGAGTGACTTGTTTCCGTGAATTGGTATGACCAGCCGCTCAGTCCGATCTTCCTTGGTGTAGACATGATGGCTCCCGTTGATTCGCTTGAGCGTCCAGCCTTTCTTCATTGCAAGTTTCGCGAGGTGTTTCCCGGAAACGGCTTTCATACGGCGACTTCGAGCACCTGATTGGGGACCGACTCATCCGGCTCCCCCGCAAGTAACCAAGCTTCTACGGCTTCTTGAATATTGGATTCGAGCTCTTCCAAGGTGTCTCCTTGGGTGAAGCATCCGGGAAGAGATGGAATTTCGGCCCAATATCCACCGGATTCCTCCGAGTGAACCACAGCTTTGATCGTCATGGACTCAGCTTACTGCCCAAGGCTTCAAAGAGCAAGAATCGACCATATTCAGGCCAGCAAACCGCCCATCACCTTGGTTCTGGCGAGGAGATTCTGGAGAACACGTTGGCGATCGAAGTTG
>JBCDHN010000545.1:0-3334 GCA_038749915.1 Verrucomicrobiota bacterium
CGCCAGTCGTTTTCAAGAGATTTCAGGGAGCAAAGCAGGGGCCGACCGATCCGAAGCGGAAGCGAAAATCTTAGGAATCTCAGGCCGTTTCCTTGATGTTGCCGCAAGCCACGTCTATCTGGCTCCCGCAGCAGCTCCAAAAAATTCATTTCGATCAAATCACAGCGTAAGGTGTCCAACCCCCAATCCCACCAAACCGTATGAAAATTACCCTCTCCGCTTTCTCGCTTCTCCTCAGCACCCTTTTTCTTCTCGGTTGCACGGCTGAAAGTGCTGATCCCAACCCCTTCGACGAAGCTGAGAAAATGAAGGCGCCAAAGTTTGCACCCCTGCCCGTGCCGGACGAGTCGAACATTCCTGAAACTGCCGAGGTGGCAACCGTGGGTGGCGGCTGTTTCTGGTGCACCGAGGAAGTCTTCCACCAGGTCGATGGTGTGTATTCAGTCGTTTCCGGATACATGGGCGGAACTCCGAAAGACGCGAATTACAAAGCCGTGTCTGGCGGAAGAACAGATCATGCAGAGGTCATCCAAATTCACTATGATCCCACGAAAATTAGTTTTGAGGGGATCCTCGATGTGTTCTGGAACTCCCACGACCCAACAACGCTGAACCGTCAGGGTCCTGACCGCGGTCCCCAGTATCGCTCGGCTATTTTCTACCATTCTCCCGAGCAAAAAATGCTTGCCGAAGCCTCGAAGCAAAAGGCCGACGCCTCCGGAAAATTCACCAATCCGATCGTGACCGAGATCACCGAAGCACCCGAGTTCTACGTCGCCGAGGACTACCACCAAAACTATGCCCGCCTCAACCCGGGCAATCCCTATCTCCACCAGCAACTCTTTCCCAAGCTGATGAAGCTCGGAATGACGATTCCGATGGGAACCTCAGCCAAAGAGGTGAAGGGTTCCGGCACCCGCCCCAAATAAAGTTGGCGCTACCTCACGCTATTTGATCCGTTAAAAAGGGCTGTTGGGATTCTCATCGTCATAGCCCGTGGGTGGCTCATTGAGATGGGAAGGCGGAGCCCCGTCATCCCCAAAGCCGTCCTCTGCCACGCGATCACTTCCTCCGCCACCGTCCTGTTCAATCCGCCAGGCATTGAGGTTCACGTAAAACCGACCGTTGTATTCGTTTCCGCGAATATCGAAGTGTACTTTCACCTTGTCGCCGACCTCGAGACCATCAACCAAAGACGTCTTGTCTTTGACACACTCGAATTTGATCATCTGTGAGTATTGTCCATCCTTGGACTCAACCACGAATTCACGCTTGGTGAAGCCACTTTTGAATTCCTGAGTGTCTTCGATTTTGTGGATGTTGCCTTCGAGTTCGTAGCCTTTAGCCATAATGGATTAGTTCGGCCATTTGACCTGCCGAATCAATGAAAAGGTTTGTTAGGGCAATGCCAAAAGACGCCAAAATCGGGCAAATTCAGCGACTCAGGAGAAAATCGCGAAGCGAATGTCGCAAAAACCCGTCCAATGCGAAAATTCGACCAATTTCCTCTCGCAAAAAAACTAGCCTAAGTTGAGGCTTGGCGAGTTGCCCTATGAAGGCAATAATGCAATTTGGGGCAGAAATTCCCCGTCCGAACCTGAATCCTTATGAGTAGTCCTATCATTATTACCTCGATCAACGCCACCAAGAGCATCGAGGCAAACGGCCAAGATATCATGATTTGTGACAAGGATCGCGAAATCGAAGTCAAGGGCACTTGTGGGGAGCTGAAGATCAATGGAATGCGCAACAAAATCAAAGCTGCGCAGGTCACATCGTTGGTGATTGCAGGCGAAGACAACTCATTGGTCACGGGAACGCTCGGTCAGGCCCATGTGGCCGGTGCCAACAATCAGGTGACGTGGTCAAGCGCGGCCTCAGGAAACTCACCCGGATTCGAAGAGCATGGCCCTGGGAATCGACTGACCCATCAACCTGCGCAGGGCAAGCCGGCAGCGACTGCCGCACCGGCCCAGGCTCCAGCCAAAGCGGATGCAACAAAACCCGGCGAAGCCAAGCCTGCTTCTGACAAAGCAGAGCCGGCCAAGCCAGCAGCACCAGCTTCTCCGCAACCAGCTCCAGGAGCCGCGAAACCAGCCGCAGCCGTCAAACCCGCTGGCACAGCTCCTGGTGGAGCCGCTCCAGCCAAGGGCCCTGGGGTCAAACCAGCCCAGCCAATTCCGGGGAAGAAAATTCAGAAGCCTTAGCCGGAACCGGAGTGTTCATCGGTTGACCAGGGGCACGAGGTTGGACCGGAAGCGGTGTTCGGGATGTTGGCGCATTTTCGCCTCTGTTGACTTCCAGCTGGAACCTTTCTGGACCGGCGCCATCAAACAAACTTGCTTCTCAAGATTGAAAAATTTCGTAAATACGCCAACTCCTCGAAACTTTTCGTTGTTTGAAAACGCGGAGAGTGGATAGTTCTCGCTATACTGAAATTTATAGTATTTATCTGAATCAAGGAGACAAGAACTCGGAATCATGAAAATCTGTTGTATTGGAGCAGGATATGTAGGCGGCCCCACCATGGCTATGATCGCAGCCAAGTGCCCGGACATCCAGGTGACTGTCGTCGACGTCAATCAGGCACGTGTGGATGCGTGGAACTCTGATGAATTGCCCGTTTTTGAGCCCGGCCTCGACGAAATCGTGCAGGAGATCCGTGGGACCAATCTTCATTTCTCCACGGATGTCGAAAACGCGATCAAAGAAGCTGAAATCATCTTTGTCAGCGTCGGCACTCCAACCAAAACCTATGGAGCGGGTGCGGGCCGCGCGGCAGATCTTCGCTACGTTGAACTGGCGGCACGGACCATTGCTGATGTTTCCGAAGGCCACAAGATCGTCGTTGAAAAGAGCACCATTCCGGTTCGGACCGCAGAGGCTCTTCGGACGATTCTTACTGCAAACACCGGCAAGGCAACGTTTCAGGTTCTCTCGAATCCGGAGTTTCTTGCGGAAGGCACCGCCATTTCCGACCTTACCAATCCCGATCGCATTCTCATCGGGGGAGCAACCACTCCCGAGGGACAGGAAGCGGTCGAAAAACTGGTTCAAGTGTACGAAAACTGGGTGCCGAGAGAGCGGATTCTCACGACCAATCTCTGGTCTTCAGAACTCTCCAAGCTGGTGGCCAACGCCTTCCTCGCGCAGCGCATTTCCTCGATCAACTCGATTTCAGCCCTTTGCGAAGAGACCGGAGCGGATGTTGATGAGGTTGCTCGGGCGATTGGAACAGATTCCCGGATTGGGCCGAAATTCCTCAAGGCTTCGGTTGGCTTTGGCGGATCGTGTTTCCAGAAGGATGTCCTCAACCTGGTCTACCTGTGCGAGC
>JBCDHN010000546.1:0-3332 GCA_038749915.1 Verrucomicrobiota bacterium
ATCCTCTCCTGATTCTCCAATCTCGGTGGCAATGGTTTGGAATTCGGCGATTTCCGCGGCGCTGAAGAGGAGTCCGCCCGCTTTTTCGGAACGTTGCAGGCCGCGATACTCGGGTTCGCCCGGCAGCATGCAATTTTGGTTGCCGTGGCCCAGAATGTCCTGAATCACTGCGGCCAGATTCTCAGCCAGAGATCGATCTTTGGCGAAGTTTTCGGAGCTGATGGCGTCAGGATGGATCACCTGAAAGTAGAAGGAGGTTGTCGTCTTCTCTGCGGGATCCGAATTCTCCTTGCCGCGGGCGGTTGGAAGCGAGCCACCTCCGACGGCTCCAAATAGTTCGTTGAGCAAGCCAAGACCATATCCCTTGTGTCGGCCGAACGACAAGAGCGCCCCCATGCCTCGAGCTGGATCGACGTCGTTGGGATCGAGGGTCGGATTGCCCTCAGCATCCACGGCGCATCCGGGGGGAAGTTGGGCGCCTTCCCGCTTGAGCTGCTGAACTCGGCCCATTGCGACTTCCGAAGTGGCCCAGTCGAGCACGATGGGGAAGCCAATCGCGTCCATCGTGGGAAATCCCCAGGTGTGCGGATTCGTGCCAAGAGTCGGAAATTTGCTGCCAAACGGAGCGACCTCTGCAAGCGCCGAGGTGCAGTTGGTGTAGGCGATGTAGCCGCGGCGGGCGACATCGATCGCGTAGCCGCCGCCCCAGAGATAGTGAGTCGCGTTATCCACCGAAACGACTCCGACCCCAAACTCTTCCGCCATCTCAATACAGCGATCAAAGGCCTTGTAGGCAACGGCTTGCCCGATCTTGCGGTTTCCATTCCAGCTTTCTGTTGCTTTGAAACGGGTCTTGCGAACTTCGATCTCAGCTCCTGGCACCCAATTGCCAATCCCGGAACCGAGCTCGTGATCGAGGTGTAGCCCTTTGAGCGCATTGTGGGTGCGGTTGCCGTGACGGGTCGCCTCGGAGCACATCTTCGTCGCATACTGCGCTTCCTCGTGGCTGTAACCTCGGCTCAAATAAGCCTGCTCGACCAGTTGGCGGTGAGTTTCTTCCGGAACAACATAAAATTCTTCGGCCATTGTGGATGAATAGCGGGGAGGGCGTGAATTGCAAAGAAAGGCGCGAAATTCCCCGAACAAACTTGGAGAAGTTGTCTTTGCGCGGTCGAATCTTGATTTGGGGCTGCGACGCGGCATTTTCGCGGTGATGCGATTTGCCGCCCACCTTCAGATTCTCTTGTCTGCGGCTTTGCTGGGGACGGTTTGTTCTGAGGAACTCAATACCGCGTTGGCTGTACGATCCTTGTCGGCCAAGGATGCGGAGGTGGGAGTGGCGGTGGATCTGATTGGAACGGTGATCTTTGCGGACCCGCCGGCCACGGTCTTCATTCAGGATGACACGGCGGGGACCTTTTTCCGGCTGGGGAGAGAGAATGCTCCGGAGCCGGGCCTGCAACTTCGGGTTCAAGGAACCACCTATTCTGGTCTTTATCTGACGGGTATCGAAAATGCGAAGTTTGAAGTCTTGGGAACCACTGGGTTGCCCGAAGCTCAGGAGGCGACCTTCGAGGATTTGAGATCGGGGCGTTTCCATTATCAGCGTGTGAAGATTGCAGGGATTGTGAGGACGGTTTCACTGGATGATGAAGGAACCAGTTCCTTAAGGCTAGCGATGGGGGGCAGCATCGTTGAAGTGCGAATTGACGAGCTTCCGGGCCCAGGGGTTGATTGGATTGATAGCGAGGTGGCCATTTCCGGGCTTGCGGTTGGCCACATCAATGACCGCCGACAACTCGTCCGGCCTTACCTCCGGTGTCACGATTGGTCTGAGGTCGAAGTCGTTCATCGGCCAAACGAGACGCCGTTGGTCTCTGCCGAGGAGGTTCTGAATTTTGACGTTCGCGGTCAGGAGGGACATCGGGTACGATTTCAGGGGCGTGTCCTCGCGAATTTTCCCGGGGGAGATGTGTTTTTGCGGGGAGAGGCTTCTTCGATTCTGGTTCGGTTTGCGTTGCGTCCCCAATCGCTGCGACCTGGGCAATGGGTGGAAGTGGCAGGGTTTCCGGCAATGTCAGAGTTCAGCGCCTTCTTGGGGGACGCGGAAATTCTGGGGCGAGAAAACCAGATTGAGGAGCCGCTTCCGGTTGAGACCAGCATCCAACAGCTGTCGAACGGTGATTTGGATGGCGATCTTGTTTCCCTGACCGCCACGCTGATCGACTGGTATCGAACCAAGGATGGAGTTGAGTTGGTGTTGCAGGACGTGCAGAGCTCGATTCGGGCAGTGGTTCCAGGAATTGATGGCGAGGGATTCGTGAATGGAGCGAGACTTCGAGTTCAAGGAATCTGCAACGTGGTTTCCGCGCGAGGCTCGCAGTATTCGACCCGTCCGGAAGCAATTCTGATTCGATGCCGTGATGGTGGGGATGTCAGGGTAATTGGGGCGCCGAGTTGGTGGACTCCGCGACGTCTCGCGGTGCTTCTTCTCATGGTCTGCGGCGTTACCATGGCTTCTGCCCTTTGGATCACGTTGCTTCGCCGTCGGGTTCAGGAGCAGACTTCAGCTTTGCGTGAGAAGATCGAATCGGAAGCGGCGTTGGAGGAGCGTCAACGCATCGCCCGAGAGTTTCATGATACTCTGGAACAAGACCTTGCCGGGCTTTCGTTGCGTCTGGATGCGGCGGTTGCCAAAGGTGACGGCACCAAGATTGAAAGCTTCCTAACCGGGGCGAAAAGCCTCGTTTCGCGAATTCAGTCCGAAACGCGAAATCTGGTTTCCGACCTGCGCTCAGATGGAGCCAATGGGGACGGACTCGAGTCGGCGCTGCAAGAGTTGGTGAACGAGCAGGAAACGGAGCTTGGACCTTCGGTGACGTTGGAACTGGGGGAGTTGGGAAAAATTCCTTCGCGTTTTGTCCATCATCTCAAGATGATTGCGCGAGAGGCCGTAACAAATGTGGTCAAACATGCCGAGGCGACTACGATTCAAATCTCTGCGGCGAAGGATGAGTCTGGGAAGGACCTGACGTTGAGCATTCGGGATGACGGAAAAGGCATGGATGCGGAATCAGAAACCAACGGGAAGTCCGGGCATTTTGGCTGCATGGGAATCCGGGAACGCTGTCGTAAAATCGGGGCTGAGGTGATGTGGCAAAGTGAAGGCGGCGGAGGGACGGAAGTTGTGGTCCGCCTTCCATTGCAAACTGAGAAAGCTGAGGGTGAGTAGGGTGTGAGCGAAGAGTCTTCCATTTCGGTTCTCCTGGTCGATGATCATTTCGTGGTGAGAAGCGGGTTGGCTGCATCGCTGTCGCTGGAGGACGACATGC
>JBCDHN010000547.1:0-3327 GCA_038749915.1 Verrucomicrobiota bacterium
CGGGGCCATTACCATGGGTTCCACGTTGATCGTCTGCATTCTCGAGCCCCAAATCGTCGAATTCGAGAGCGCGGTCGGCGCAATCATCGCCACATTCTTCAATATCGGCCCCGGATTTGGAAGCGTCGGACCGTGGAGGAACTTCGCCCACTTCAATGAAGGAACGCTCCTGTTTCTCAGTCTGTTAATGCTACTCGGACGTCTCGAAGTCTACGTGATCGTCGCGCTTTTCTCAAAAGCGCTTTGGCGGCGCTACTAAGTGGACTTTTTGCTGGACGATTTACCCGATCCGCGCGAGACAATCTTTGGTCCTAACTTGCTCCCCTCCTCACTTTGTCGGAGTCTTCCGCCCAGCAACTAACCGCGATTATTTCCCAACGGATGTTGGGCATTTTTGACATGCCGGATGGATTTCCGGACATCCGCTTTGACTGGGTAACGGAAGAAGATTTGCGGGAGCGCATTCGAGTTGAAGCCAGCGCCCCAGGCACCTGGGAAATGACGGGAAATCGCAGCTTAAGCGAAGTGGCTCTGAAAGCCGAAGTCCACAAATACGCGCCCCATGAACTTTCCACCGGAACCCTGACCGGCAAGCTATTGATGGGGAATCACCTGTTTCCGGTTACCTATCACTTTCCCGGTCCGTTCCAATTCACCATCGAAACCGATCGGGTGAACATGGAACACCTGATCAATCCGGTCGCGGTCGACGCCGGGCTTTTTCAATGGCTCCCGGCGCTCTTCCTTCGCGAGGCCAAGTTTGTCTTTTCGCCGCAGTCCGGGCAGTTCAGTCTCACCGCAAAAAGCGATGACACCTGGACCATTCCGATTGGCCGAGATGGAATCACCCTGAATCGCATGCACCTCGATCTTCACCGCGAGAATGTCGGCGCTCCGGTTCTCGGTCGGATTGAAGGAACCACGATGCTCGGCGGTCGGGAGTTGAATCTGAGCGCACCGGTGGACAAGCCATCCGTGCTTCTCGGGAGTCGGCAATCCTTCGATCTTCCAGCCGTTCTGGCCCAACTTTGCGACGATGCCCCAATTGTGGCCTCAACCATCAAGAGCCTGACCGAGGCGTCCGTTCAGGCAAACCTCGCCGATCAGTCATTCTCGATAGGCGGTTCTCCACCTGATGCAGGAACGATCAAAACATCGATCTATCGGCATGAAGGACGCTGGGGATTTGTGGCATCGCCGGAAATGTTGCGGAGCTGGAGGATCTCTGATTTGGCGGCGTATCTGCATCCATTGGATCGCCTCGACATCACCCGTCTCATGCTGGTGGTCACTTCGTTCGAGCGCGTCCCCTGGGACGTTCCCGGTCTCACCCATGAAATGACGGACCGACTGCGCCGGGGCACGAATCTGGTCATTCCCACACGCTTGGTGGGCCTCAACGAATTCGAACTGCTCTCCCGGCTGTATGGGAATCCCGATACCGCCATCACGTTGGTCGGCAACGTCAATTCCGAGCGACTCTCACTGGCGGGAACCCTCCCCCATTTGATGATTGCGAGTGGAGTCACCTACCTCGAGCCACTCGCCACCCTCACTCTGCCAAACGGCCAGCCGCAACGGCTCGACCTCGAAGGATTGATCCATTTTCAAGTGGGGGAAGAGACGCTCTCACTGAACGGGAAACTGAATTTGCGCCACAACCAGGGGACCTTGAGCGCAACGCTGAACAGACCCTGGGTCAATCCGTTTGCGACTCGGGATATCGCGATTCATCACCTCAGTCTTTCGGCGGACATGGACGAAAACGCCCGGCCCGAGCTGGTTGCCAAAGGGCGAGCCACGCTTCGAGGCCAATCCGGATCGGTTCGAGTGCAGCAGGTGCGCTCCCCGGGTTATGATGTCAGTCTCGGGTTCGATCGCGTTCCCACGGTGGACCTCTTTTCCGCGATTCTGCCTTCCAGCGGCAGCAAAACGTCACCCGAAACCCAGTCCGCTCTGTCAGCCGGCTTTCATGACGTTTCCATTCGCCTCGCCTCCACCGGAAACGAGCTTCATTCAGGATTTCAATTGCTGGGGCAACGAGGCTATTTGACGGGAACCTTCGAAACAGAACGAGGCATCACCGCCGCCGGTCCAATCAACGCGATTCGAAGGCAGCGCGTAACCGGAGGACGCCACATCCTCGAACTCACGTCCAACTCTGAAGACGCCAACCAAGGTCCCCTCGTGCGCCTTTCGACCGGAGAAAATGGGGCTACGAAGGTCGAATTCGAGGCGCTCTGCACTCTCTTTGCAGAGTTTAGCCAGGCGGTTTACGCACGCATGACCAAGCGCGGTGCCGAGTTCAATTTTGACTACGACTCCGACGACATTGGTTTCGACCTCGCCTGCGTTGTCGCCGAGAACGAATTCACCGCAGAAGGCGATATTGGGCTGCAGCTTCGCACGGAACTGCATCTCCGGGACGAAAAGACCGGAGCTGACCTGGGACGCGTCAACATCAATGCCCCGTTCCATGCCAAATTCCACCTCGCCATTGGGGTCAGCGGATTTGAGGCGCGCCTCAACGGCCAACTGCTCTGGAACAACCTCAAACTGGCTGCGCCAAAGCTCGTCCTCACAGAGACACCGGTGAGTTTTGACGAGTTTCGCCATTCGGTTGCGGAAGCCATTCGCCCTCACGCCTTCGCGCTTTTCAGGCCCGCTTTTTCGGAAGCCAGCGCGTTTCATGCCGCGGTCAAGGACGGCCAGCTCTACTCTGGTCATTCCGTCAATCTGGATGCGGTCGCCCTGGCTCAGGCCATGCGATTGGTTTTCAATGCTGACGTCGGTCAGCTCGCCTACAGTCTTCGTGATCTGAGCTATTCTTCGCACGATATCGCGAGGGTTTTGAAGACCACCGCCAAGGTCTCTCCTGAGGTTGCGGCCAAGCAATTGCATGCGGCGCAGTGTTCCTCGAACCAGATTGGTTCCGCGCTGAAAGCGGCCTACAATGCGAAGCCGGAAACCATTGCTCAGGCGTTGCGCTCGATCGGTTTCGGCTACCAGCCCATCGCTGAAGCGCTTCGCCTCGGAGCCGGCTTTAAACCTGGCGAAGTCGCCAGTGCCCTCAAAGCTGCTTCTTTCGATGCAGGAGACATCGCTCTGGCGGTGCGGGACAGCTTTCGGGTTCCCGCGGTCGAGGTAGCCAAGGCGCTCAAAGCTGCGGGCATCAAATCCAAGGAAGCGATCGTTGCGCTTCCACCGGTTTTCGAGACCAATCGCGAAGAGACGGAAACCCTTCTTATTGCCGCAAATTATTCGCCGCGGGAAGTCCGGGGTGCGGCCGAGAAGAACAGTCGTTTCTTCAGTATTTTTGGTTAGGTC
>JBCDHN010000548.1:0-3321 GCA_038749915.1 Verrucomicrobiota bacterium
GCCTCCGGCTGGTTCGGATTTGGAATCGCCATGTTCATTTTTACGATTGGAGAGATGATTTCCATGCCGGTTCAGGGTGCTTATGTTTCGCAACTGGCCCCGGAAAAAATGCGTGGACGATTCAACGGAGCGATCGGGACGGCTTGGTCGGGTGCCAACATCGTTGGACCAGTGCTCGGGCTTTGGCTCCTCGGCTATGGCTTCGGAACGCTTTGCACCGTGATTCTCTGTCTGAGTATCGGCAGCGCCATCTTGATGGTCCACCGTCATCCGATGCCTCCACTCAAGCCCATCCCGAGCCCGACGCAGTCTTCATGACCCTTTAAATCCATTTTCAAGGTTAGGAAGCGAAGCCTGAAATGACTCGCATTTCCTTCGGTTCTGTTAGACAAGTGCATGTGACTATTTTCCGTATTTTCAGAGTCCAATAAAATGGTGATGTGTTTTTACTTTGGAATGATTGACAAAGTCACCATCGGCCAGCTAGCTTTCGGGTCCCTTTTCGCGGCGCATCAGTTGTTGCAGCGTCATTTGAAGGGGAAAATACGATAACGACCATCCCCACACAGCCTTGTATTCCAACCAAGAATTCCTCCTTACCCTGCTGCAAGAGAATGGGTCTGTAGATCAATCGCTACTCGACCTTGCATCCCAGCACCGACGGAATGTTGAAACGCCGGTTCAGACACTACTGCGAATTGGGCAACTCACTGAAGAAACGGTCGCTCAGACGCTGGCGTTCGCCTCCAACATGGAGACGGTCGATCTCAATCAATATCCGATTGATGAGAGCGTGGTGAAGATTGTCACCGCTGCCGACTGCATCCGTTACAAAATGCTTCCTTTGGCGTTTGATGGGACCAACATGACCGTGGCGGTTGCTGACCCCATGAATATGGAGACGCTTGACAGCCTCCAACATGTTCTTCCCTACCCTCCCGAGTTTGTCTGCGCCCAGGTTGGCCAAATCAATAAATGTATTGCCGATTATTTTGCGGGCGAGATAGATGGTGAACTCGCAAAACAGATCGACACCAACGCCGTCTCAGTCAAAGGCAACATGGACGAGGGCGGCCCCGCCTCCGGAGACGACGCGCCGATCATTAATCTGGTGAATCAGCTTCTGGCCGACGCGTTCCAGAACCGGGCAAGTGACATTCACGTCGAGCCTCTCGAAAAGGAGGTGAGAGTCCGCTATCGAATTGACGGCGCGCTCCACCACATGGCAAGCCATCCTTCCAAGCTTCTGCCGTCCATCGTGGCCCGGATCAAGATCATGACCGGTTCGATGTCCATCGCGGAGAAACGGGTGCCACAGGACGGCCGGATTCAGGCAAATATGGGCAACCGGGAACTGGATCTTCGTGTCAGCACCATTCCCACCAGTTGTGGTGAATCCATTGTCATGCGGATTCTTGACAAGAGCTCGCTCCTCCTTGGTCTTCCCCAACTTGGTTTTTTTACCGATGACCAGGAAAATTTCGATCGTTTGATCCGTCTGCCCGACGGAATTATTCTCGTTACCGGACCGACCGGCTCCGGTAAAACCACCACGCTTTACGCCTGTCTCAACGAGATCAACAAACCGGACCGGAAGATCATCACGGTTGAGGATCCGGTCGAATATCAGCTTTCGGGAATCAACCAGGTGATGGTCAAGGAAGACATCGGGATGACTTTCCACGCTGCCTTGCGTTCGATCCTTCGTCAGGCGCCCAACATCATCATGGTTGGTGAGATTCGAGACCTTGAAACAGCAACGATCGCGATCAATGCGTCACTCACGGGTCACTTGGTGTTTTCGACCCTGCACACGAACGATGCTCCGGGAGCCGTAGCTCGTCTCGAGGACATTGGGGTGAAGCGCTTCCTGATCTCCTCGGCCGTTCGTTCGATCATGGCCCAACGTCTTGTCCGCCTTCTTTGCGACGAGTGCAAGCAGCCCGGCGGATTGACCGATGCCGAAATGCGTCGCCTGAATCTGGACGCTCAACAGGTGGGACACGCTGACGTGCGCGTGCCAGGTGGATGTCGTGAATGTCGCAACACGGGATTTAGAGGCCGAAAAGGGATTTTTGAGATCCTCAATATCAACGACGAAATCGCCAGACTGATCAATGACGACCTGACCACCACCCAACTTCGAAAACGGGCCCGAGAACAAGGCATGCGAACCCTTCGAGAGGACGGTATCCGCAAGATTCTCGCCGGCATTACTTCAGCATCAGAAATCGTGCGTGTGACCATGGCAGACAGCGATTGATCATCACCATCACTCCCCACTTTCGAAGAGCAATTTTTTCATGAACGCACCTACCATTATCGACCTCCTGATCAGTCGAGACCTTATCGACGCCACTCAGGGAGAAGACATTCTCAGCCAGTCTTTGAGCTCGGAGAAGAGTGTCGTCGAAATCGTAGAAGATTACGGAATCCTTAACGCGGATGCCCTCTACAACATGATCGCCGAGGACATCGGCGGAGTTTATTTTGATCTCAGCGAGTTTGAGCCAACGGCACAGATTCTCGGCATTATCCCGCCGGGCACTGCTCGCCTCCACGAGGCTTTCCCGATTCAATTCGACGAGACGGCGTTATACGTGGCGCTGGCCAACCCCCTCGATCCCAACGTTGTCGATGACCTTCGGTTCACTCTGAATCAGGAAATTCGTGTGGTGGTTGCCAATCCGACTCGGATTCGCGAGTTGATCAACACCTTCTATGCTGATGCTGGTCCTTCTGACATCAACGATGTGCTTTCCGAATTGGGGGGACCAGCTGGCGATCTTTCAGCCGATGATTTGGAAGCTGAAGCCAACTCGGCCCCGATCATTCGGTATGTTGATTTGGTGTTGTTGCAGGCCATTAAAGAGCGAGCCAGCGACATTCACTTCGAGCCTTTCGAGGATGACTTCAAAATTCGCTACCGGGTAGATGGTGCTCTCTACGAGATGGCTCCGCCGCCACAGCACCTCCAGCTGACCATTTCCTCCCGGATCAAAGTCATGGCCAATCTGAACATTGCGGAACGTCGGGTACCACAGGACGGGCGGATCATGATGACGATCGCGGGACAGGCCGTTGACCTGCGGGTTTCGACCCTTCCAACCCAGTTTGGAGAATCGATCGTGCTTCGCGTTCTGGACCGGAGTTCCGTCAACCTCGATTTGGAGAACCTGAACCTTCCCGAATATGTCTCCGGTTACATCGAAGAGACGATTCTGAAACCGAACGGGATTTTTATCTGCACCGGGCCCACTGGAGCGGGGAAGACGACGACGCTTTATGCCTGCCTCCGAAAGATCAATACCATTGAAACGA
>JBCDHN010000549.1:0-3306 GCA_038749915.1 Verrucomicrobiota bacterium
CAGTCTGCGTCACTTTTGATGGGAATGGGCGCCCCTGGGTTTGCGAAATGCGCTCCTACATGCCGGATATCGACGGGACGGGTGAAGATGGCCGGCTCGGTCGAATCTCGATTCTGGAAGATACCGATGGTGACGGACAAGCCGACGAAGCGAAGGTGTTTCTCGACAACCTGCTTCTTCCCCGTGCCCTGCAGTTTGTGGATGGTGGCGTTTTGTGGGCCGACAATGAAAAACTCTACTTCACCGAGCGAAAAGGTGACGAAGCTGGTGAGACAACCGTGGTGGATCCCGACTGGGCACCCAGCGGAAACGTGGAACACAAGCCCAATGGTCTGCTCTATGGCATGGACAACTGGCTCTACAATGCGAAGAGCGACTCACGCTACCGCAAGGTTGATGGCGAATGGGTAAAGGAAAAAGTTCAGTTTCGCGGTCAGTGGGGCATCTCTCAGGATGATTTCGGCCGTCTCGTCACCAACTCCAACTCCAATTTGTTGGCGATGGAATCGGTTCCGCCCGGATATGTGAAGCGCAATCCGAACCACAGCTTTCAGACCAACACCGTCGCCAAGGTCGATAACAAGGTCTACCCGATTCGAATCACCTGCGGCATCAATCGTGGCTACATGGATGGGATGCTGGACGAGAGAGGATTTCTCAAAAAGCCCACCGGTAGTTGTGGGATGACGATTTATCGCGGCGACAACTTTCCACCCGAATACCGGGGCAATGCCTTCATCCCCGAGCCCTGCGGCCTACTCTTGAAGCGGGCGATCCTTTCCGAGGTTGATGGATTGATCTCCGCTCGCCCAGCTTATGAAGGCCGGGAGTTCCTCGGAAGCATGGATGAACGCAATCGGTTCGTGAACAGCTACACCGCACCGGACGGGACGTTGTATCTTGTCGATCTCTACCACGGAATCATCCAGCACAAGACCTACGTGACCAGCTACCTTCGCAACCAACTGGTGGAACGTGGGCTCGACCAAAACAACAACGATCGAGGTCGCATCTATCGGGTTCGCTGGAGCGGCAAACCCCGCAGCAACGTGCCCGCCATGGAAGGGAAGCCCGGCTCCGAGCTCGTTGCCTTCCTCGACCATGCAAACGGCTGGTGCCGCGATACGGCGCAGCGGTTGATTGTGCAAAGCGGAGATGAATCCGCTCTCCCCGCTTTGCGAGCGAGTTTGAAAACGGCGACCCCGAAGGGACAGATGCATGCTCTGTGGACCCTGAACGGTCTCAATCAGCTTTCGATCGCGGATCTCGAAACCGTGGCATCCGTGAGGGAACCGAAAGTGCTCGCCACCATCGCCCGCGTATCTGAAAGCTTCGCGAACACTGAGAATGAAGCCGCAGCAGCCAAGGTGCTGGGATCCATCGCGAGTCGTTCCCCTGGACTGGAGGTCGATCGCTACCTTGCAGCCTCGCTGGCATCGTTTCCGTCGTCCGGCCAAGCCGTTTCGCTGCAGTTGCTGGCAGACATCCTCATGCGGCACAACCGCGATGGAGACAAATTGATCCGCGACATGGCCATGAGCGGCCTCAGCGGAAGTGAAATGGATTTTGCGAAGATCGCGTTACGAGACAATCTCGAAATCACGACCGACCTCGTCCGCGCGATCGTCAACTCAGGCAAGACGGACCAAACGAATCAGCTGGTTTCCCTCGTTACCCAGAACAGCATCGATTCCTCCCGGCAGGACAAGCTGTTGAAAGAGATCGCCCGCACCGCGGTTTCCAAGCGAAGCACCGGTATCACCACTGAATTACTGGCCCTGGCCGCCGAAGAGTCACGCCGGAGTCCGATTGTCGATGGAATGATTTCCGGAGGCAAAAGCAGGGGCTTCAAACAAATTGCGATGAACTCCGCGCTCCCTGAATTCCTGACCGACGTTGAATCATCGAAAAACAAAAAGTATATCTCCGTGGTTAAACTGTTCGATACTTCCGGTCGCTCGGAAAAGAACTACATCAAAACTGCGGAACACAAAAGGCTCTATGCGCTTGGGAAGACGGAATACGCAAAGCTTTGCATCGCTTGTCACCAACCGAACGGTCAGGGTATCGCTCCCCTTGCTCCGCCGCTGGTCGATTCCGAGTGGGTAACTGGTCCGGAACGCCGCTTGATCGCGATTACGATGGAAGGAATGATGGGTCCGGTGACTGTCAACGGGACCCTTTACCAGGCTCCTGATATTCAACCCGTGATGCCGGGAATCCGAGTAAATCCCGAACTCGACGACGAAGAGCTTGCCGGCATTCTTACTTATGTTCGCAATACTTGGGGTAACCACGCGCCTCCGGTTTCTCCCGAGACCGTCGCCAAGTGGCGCAAAGAGCAGGGTCCACGCGCTCCCTACACCGAGGAAGAAGCTCGCAAGATCAAGTAACGAACGATACAACGGGCGAAACGATTCGTTCGGGCTGCCGGTTCTCTTCCGTTCAATCAGCCTCCAGATCCATCAAAGCGGGAAACTCATTCCGCCAGGCTTCTAGCTGGGTCGCCGATATCTCAGCAACGAGAGCGCCTTCTTCTTCACCCGCATCCGCAAGCATTTCGCCCTGCTCATCAATTACCATCGAACGACCCGGATAATGGTAGGCCGGATCGTCGCCACATCGATTCACGCCGATCACCACCGCGAGATTCTCAATCGCCCGCGCCCGCAATAAGGTGATCCAATGTTCGACACGGGCTGCCGGCCAACTGGCAATGACGACGAACAGGTTGGCACCACGTTTCGTTCCTCTTCGGAAGAGCTCTGGAAAGCGAAGGTCATAACAAATCAACGGACAAGCTGTAAAATCGCCAAGGTCTGCAACCTGAATTTCCGTCCCCGAATCATAGTGATCTGACTCGCCTGTGTATCGAAAACAGCGGTTCTTTTGATAACGAGTCACGATTTCGCCGCTTGGACTGATCACTGCCAATTCGTTTCGGCCCCGGCCGTTCTCATTCCGAAACACCAGCCCACCAATCACCCAGCTCTGATACTTCAATGCGAGGTCTTTCATGAAGGCCTCACTGCTCGAGGGCGATGCCTCTGCGATCCGCTCAACGTCCATGCTGAAACCGCTGGAAAACATCTCAGGCAACACGATGAGGGCGCCCGGACGAATCTCCTTTCCGTCGAGCAGACCACGGATTTTGGCATAGTTCCCTTCGCGGTCTTCCCACAGAATGTCGTACTGGCACGCGACGACCTGCATCGCCTACGATGAAAGCACCTTGTCAACCACGGTCACCAATTCGTGGGGTTCGTAGGGTTTGGGCAAGACGTCTGCAAATCCAAAATCCTCGGG
>JBCDHN010000550.1:0-3305 GCA_038749915.1 Verrucomicrobiota bacterium
CCCGAAGCAGGCCGGACGCGACTACGAGCTTTCGCAGACCTTGCAACCGCTGAGCGAGCTTCGGGATTCGTTCACGATCTTCTCGGGGCTTGATCACCGGGCTCCCAATGGACATGGATCGTGGAGCAACTTTTTGAGTGGCAGGACGCCGGAAACCTATTCCTTGGATCAGATGATCGCGGATCAAATTGGTCAGAAGGCGCGGTTCCCATCGATTGAATTGACCGCCGGCGCTGGCGAAGTTTCCAAGGCGATGAGTTTCACCCGGCAAGGCGTTGGGCTTCCCATGATTCAACGCCCGAGCGTGTTGTATCGGCAACTATTCATGTCGGAGTCGGACCGGAAGCGGACGGAATACATGTTGCGCAGCGGGCAGAGTTCACTGGATCTAGTGCTGGAGGATGCGATGCGATTGCAGAAGTCGTTGCCACAACGCGACCGTGAGAAATTGGATGAGTATTTCGAATCGTTTCGTTCGGTCGAGAAGCGGATGGGCCGTCAGTTGGAGACGATCAATGATCCGGTTCCCCAGCCGAACTACAAACTGCCAAGCTACGACCCGATTACTCCGAATCTCCAGATCGAGGCGGAGACGATTCTCTACGATCTGATGGCATTGGCATTGGAGACGGAATCGACCCGGGTGATGTCGCTCTTTCTTCATGGGCTCGGCCAAGTCTTCTCCTTTGATGGCGAGGCGTTGAGCGCCGGGTATCACGGGCTTTCGCATCACGGTAATGATCCTCGCATGATTGAGGATCTGGTAACGATCGAGACCGCTCACATTCATTGTTTCGCTGGATTCCTGGCCCAGCTGAAGGATAAGAAGAATCCGGAAGGGAAGTCACTCTTGGATGACACGGTGGTGTTGTTAGGAACCGGGATGGGGGATGCCAGCCGCCACAGCAATACGAACCTGCCGACTCTGGTCGCGGGTGGTGGTTTCCAGCATGGAAGCCATCTGGCGATCGACTCGAAGGCAAAGGATGCGCCGTTGCTCGGCGATCTCTACATCACTCTGATGCAGCGATTGGGCATGGAAGTCGACGGATTCTCCAATGCGTCCCGCAACTTGAATCACCTGTTTTCCTAGTGAAACAGATTCTGCTTGGCTTGCTGGTTTTGGTGACCCCGGGCATCGCGGGTGCGGCGGCGATTCCGGATCAGGTCCTCGACGTCTTGGCGGATAACTGTCTCGATTGTCACGATGGCGGTTCGGAGAAAGGAGGCGTGAATCTGGATTTTGGTTCCATCGATTTTACCCAACCAGATCAGCTTGATCTGTGGTTGCGAACCTTTGATGCGATTGACCAAGGGTTGATGCCGCCGCCCCAGAAAAAGCAACCTACGAACGAAGAACGGGAGGCTGTTCTCGCCTTTCTCGATCCTGAACTGCTCAAGCATGTGCCGATTGGTGGAGCGCTTCCCCGCCGTCTCAATCAGGGCGAATACGAGGCAACGATTCGAAAGCTGTTTTCCTTGCCGAAATTTTCCCTGCCGGTTGGGTTCCCGAAAGATACGGAATATCACGGCTTCACCAATGTGGGCAAAGGTCTCGTCCTGTCTCCAAGCCACCTCGAAGCCTATTCCAGAGTCGCGATCACCATCGCGGACGAGCTCTTTCCTCCCCAGAAACCTGAGCCACAGCAGCAGAGTTGGACGGCTGGGCCGGAGGACATGGTGATCAGCTTTTCGGCCTCCGCCGTTCGCGGCGATGTGTTGCGGTTGGCCTCGCGGAGCGTCGATATCATGCGCAGCTGTTCCTGGCCAAGCCGGATCGAGATCAAAGATTCCGGCACCTATCGCATTTCGGTTGATGCTTCGCAGTTTTTGTCGGATCAAGCAAACCCGTTTGAAGGACCGATGATCCTGGAGGTGCGAGCGCGCCCGGTTTCAGCCACGGATCGCTCCAAGATCAGCGTCTTTCGTCCTCTGATCGAGATAGAGGTCAACTCGGAGATGCCGGAAACGACGACGTTTGAAGCGGACCTTTACGAAGGTGAGACCGTGATTTTTCGCTGGGCAAATGCGGAGATGACGCATGAACATCGCGAGCTGGCGGAGCAGTTTGAAGCATGGTTTCGAAAGGATCAGCGATTCCACGCCGCATGGCTGAAGGCGGTTTTCCCGACTGGTGATCCGAGACGGCCGATCACGACAGCGATGCGGGGTCGCAATGGTTGGGACATGGTCTCCAAGCATTTGAACGACCCTAACCTTGACCTCTCTGATGCAACGATGGATTCAGAGCTGACGGTGAAGTTTCTCGATCTGGCCGATTCGAATCAAGGCACGTTTCAATATGCGGATGCTCTTTGTCACTACTATCATGACCACGGTCCGTCGATGGAATTTCATCAGCTGCGGATCGAGGGGCCGCTGAAAAGCGTTCCCAGTCCGAAGGACCTCGCTCGCGTAAAGTTGCAGGAAGGTGTTCTTGGTTCTCGATCACCCGGGCAAACGGACCTTGAAGTTGCTCGTCAGATGCTGAGTGATTTTCTGCCCCGCGCGTTTCGCCGTCCGGTGGATGATCAAACCGTCTCGACCTACCTGACCTTGGTCGAGCGTCACTGGAAGGAAGGGCATTCCTTTGATGATGGGATGCATTTGCTGTTGCGCAACATTCTCATTTCGCCACGCTTCCTCTATCGAGCGCTTGAGCCCGGAAAGATGGATGACTTCGATCTCGCCAGCCGGTTGTCTTACTTCCTCACTCAGGGCCCTCCAGATGCGACACTGGTGGATTTGGCTCAACGCAATCGCCTGAACCCGGATTGGGTATTGCGGCGGGAAGCAGAGCGATTGCTCCCGACAAAACACAACAGCGCCTTGGTGCAAAGTTTCGTCGGACAATGGCTCGATACCCAAACTCTTAGCGGGATCATGCCGGATCCCAAATTCAATTTCGGGGAGACGAGCGTGAACCTGGCCAAGCTCGAAACTGAACGATTCTTCGCTGAGATCCTCGCCAAGAATCTGTCGATGACCGATTTCATCGATCCGGATTTCACCTTTTCTTCGGTCTCGTTTGTCCAACGCAATTATGGATTCACGCCGCCATTTGCCTTGCAGGAAGGCATGAAGCTGGATGCCAAGGAAAAGGCTCGGTTTCGACGGTTGGAGATTGAACGAGGAGGAAAATATGGTGGTTTGTTAGGGCAAGCGTCGATCATGATGGCAACTGCGAATGGGGTCGATACGCAGCCAGTACTTCGTGGGGTCTGGGTATTGGAGAACCTTCTTGGAATGCCACCTCCGCCGCCACCGAAAGACGTTCCCGCCCTCACTCCTGACACGCGCGGAAC
>JBCDHN010000551.1:0-3302 GCA_038749915.1 Verrucomicrobiota bacterium
ACGATCGCGTAAATCCTTGAGTCCTTCTCAGCGAACCACCCCGGTCCCAAAGGATCCCAACTTTGATCGATGAGTTCACCCTCCATTTCCTCTTCGACATACGCTCGGACACGATCTCCATCAAATGATCCGGCCTTCAAATGATCCGGCCATCATTCGAAAGATGAATGCGAGGATTACAGCTCCGAAAATGAGAGGTATGGCTTCAGAGGGATTCATTCTTCTTAATCTTCCCGCCTGAGCATACTCTCAAAGGTCGACCTTGCGCCAGTTCTTTTCCTCACCTCTCAACGAAGTCAGTCTTGATCATCGGCAGAATCTTCGAGAAAAATATCTTCGATCTTTAGTTCAAAGAATCTCGCGATCCTGAAAGCTAACGGAAGACTTGGGTCGTATTTCCCCTTCTCCAGCGCATTGATGGTTTGTCTCGATACCTCAAGTTTCTCACCAAGCTGGCCCTGCGACAGCCCTCTGTTTGATCGCAGCTCTGAAAGCCGATTCCGCATGCCCGCTACGTGAAGCTCCGCCCAACCACGACCCGTGCGAGGAGCCAACAAACAGCCATCACCGGCCAGACAACGAACATGGAAAGTTTTGGCAGCCCAGCTCCTTCCAGAAATCCATAGGTGAAGGTTACGAACGCAGTCGCCCCAAAGGCGATTGCGAGGCACCGCAGCTGAATGGCCTGCTCCATTTCATCAACGCGATGAAGGTGCCTGACGATTGCCTTTACCACGAAGACAGCAGGGATCATCGGCAGAATTGCAAGTACGAACCGCCAACCACTACTACTCAGGAATTCTTCCCACCGGCAGTAAGCCGCATTGACGGCAAACAGAATGAGGATGTATGCCATTCCGGCAACTAACATCTCGAGAACGTATCTCTTTGCTCCAGTCTTCATGCTGTAAAGGCTGCTTTACAGACAAAAAGGTGTCAAGTAGACTTTACAGGTAATATTTTGAGCTGTTGGATCGCAATCAGAACCGCTTGGTAAATCCGGCAAAGACGCCGATGTCTTCCGCCGCGTCATTCAATCCAACCTGGGCACCGCAATCCAAAACCAAATCGTCGCTTAGCGAATAGGTGAAGCCACCGGCACCGAATGCCTGATAGGGTGTATCGCCGCTGATGCCGATGTATTCGATGAAGGTTCCCAGTTGGTCGGTTAAATCGATTCCAAGCACGGCGGAGTGGAGAAACTCAAATTCGTGGTCTCGTGCTTCGTCATCGTAGACCACATCAAACTCGGCCATGAGTCCAAGACCGACTCGATCACTGAGCGAAGTGCCAAATGGGATAATCAGTCCGCCTTCCCACTCGTCGTTGCTGAGATCGGTTCCGGTTGGAATCTTGATAAAGGGGAACAGGGCGAGGGCTGAGTCCCCACCATCATTCCCCCAAAGATTGTACTTGAGGCGCAATTGAAGATCTCCGAAGCCTTCCTCGCCATCTCCTGTCTCCGGATCTTCCCACTGGTAAGCATCGAAGACGAATTGCAGATCGGTGTTGTTGGTCAGACCAAGTTTAAAATTCGTCGCAAAAAGAGTGTAGGCGTCGTCGCCACCATCATGCCGCCAATCAAAGACGCTGATCTCGAAGACGGCGTGACCAGCATCCACGGTCAACGGGCTCTCCGTCGCATCCGGGCGATCCGGTGACAGCTCCCGCATCAGAGCTCTCGGAGTCGGATTAAAGAGATGGTATTGGCTCTTGTCTGCGCTGGTGCCCGGTTCCAGGAGAACAGAGTTCTTTGCATCTTCGGCAACGGAAGAAGTGGCTCCGGCCAAAACCAAACTGGCGAGAATGTGTAGGTGACGATTCGACATGGAAACGGATGGGTGAGTAACAATTCAAAATGTAGCCTGAGCTACAATTAGGGCGTAGCATGAGCTACAAATTTCGGTTCGTCAAGTCCGGAACTCATGTTAGTTTAATCAGCGAATGAGCGATAATTCGAACGATCGGGCGACGATCCATCAACGTGTCCGCAGGCAGCATGCTTCGGAGCTCGCTCAGGATTACGTGGAGGCGATTCACGAGATTCGACAATCGGGAAACCCGGTCAAAATCAGCGACTTGCAGGAGATTTTCGGCGTCTCCCATGTGACGGTGATCCGCACGCTCAAACGGATCGAGGAACAGAAGTTAGTGACGGGAACCCGATCCAAGGAAATAGAGCTGACGGCAAAAGGGAAACGCCTCGCCAAGAGCGCTGCGGCGAAGCATGAACTTCTGAAAAGCTTTTTCATGGCTCTGGGCGTGAGCGAAAGCCAGGCGGATGCCGACGCGGAAGGCGCTGAGCACCACCTTAGCAAAGAGACGCTGGAAGCGATTCGTGCCTTTTTGAAGTCCGAAGCGAACGTCTAGAGCTCCTCCAAAAATTTGTCGACGTTGAGCATCCCGAACCCGCAGGCGGGATCATGGGTTCCGTTATAACCGCTGCTGGAATGGATGAGGGCGTGGCGGATTTGGGTGGCATTGGGGAGCGGTTCGCCCGCCTCCATCTTTTTGGCCATGAGAAGGGCGATGGCGCCGGTGACTTGTGGCGCCGCGAAGCTGGTTCCATTGGCCGTCATCAGCCCGGTTCCCGAGTGGGCTTTGGCTCCACGGATTTTGGAACCTGGCGCACAAATTTCCGGCTTCGGTTTTCCATCCCGAGTCGGTCCCTGGGAGGAGAATGGAGCAGCGACCTTGGGACGGTCGGCGCGAGTCACCGCACCTACGGTAACAAGATGGCTGGCTGTTCCCGGAATCGTGAGCGCCATGTCGTTGGTGGATCGCACGAAACGGACTGGTGTTAGAACGGGCGAGTCGCGCAGGTCAATCCAGGCATCGACGCGAGCGGTTTCACGATTGAAGCTGAGGAGACGGCGCAGGCGAATCGACCAGGTTCCAGTCTCGTAGCCGGTCATTCCGGAGCCGGGATGAATCCGCAACGAAACACGGGTTGCGCCATTGTCGCTATCATACCGATTTGAAGTGAGCAAAACCGTGTTCTTCTTGGCGCTGGTTTCTCCTTCGGCTTTCGGATCGACACCCGGTTTGATCGTCAAGGTGGCGACTTCTTTCTTGTCCGGCGAGATCGCGGTGACCTCCATGGGAAAACAACTTTCGAACCAGAGTTCGATACAAAGCGAGGGCGGAATGCCGTCTTTCAAGATCTGAAAGTCAATCGTCTTTTTGCCATTGAACGGAATGTCGGTGGAGGTATGACCCTGGCGATTGCCAACATTCCCCGCCGATTTCACGACACAAACTCCGGAGTCACGCCCATCGCCGGAGAACACCCCGAACTGAGA
>JBCDHN010000552.1:0-3301 GCA_038749915.1 Verrucomicrobiota bacterium
AATCGCAAGGTCTGCGATCGCGATCTTTGGATCCCGCATTCTCGATGCGATTTGCGAACCAACCTTCGAGTGCTCTATCCAGCCGTTGCTCCGTTTCGCGATTGTAAGCTGTTTCAAAGAACCTAACGGGTTCATTTTCAACGAGCCCGAGCGTCATCAGGACGCAGGTTGTTCATTGCCGCACTCGCAGCTTTGAAGAATCAGGTTACCCAAAGGCGGAGGATAACGATCATTGGCACTTGACCGACGGCACCATAATCCCGTGGACTCAATTGGCAATTAGGAAATCCTAACGATCACACAATCGTGATTCGCTGACGCTGAAAATAGGGCAGTCCCATTGCCTCAATCCGAAAGGCTGCGGAGGTCGCATTCTCGGCCCCTAACGATATGATCAACACCTGATCTTCCTGTTCGCGTAGAACGCTTCCCAACTGCGCTTTGAGACGCTCCAACCTCAAGTCATCCAGCGGGCACTCGAACACGGAATATTGGAGCCGCGACCCAAATCCTTCACAAATCTTGGCAACGCGCCGCAATCGCTTGGGGTCAGCGATGTCGTAGCTCACAATGTATCGTATCCGTTCCATTGGATGTCTTTCTTAGCGGGTGGTGAATCCGTGATACGTCTCCGCCTCGCCGCGGACGAATCGCCAAAGTTGCCGGGCCTGGACATCGAGCATGCGTCGATAACTCATTCGATACCCAAACTCAGGGTGCTTGACTTCCGAATCCATGCGACGAAACCAGGCATTCCAGAACTGCTTGCGCCCTTGGTCATGGAGAAAGACGCCCCTTGCAGTTTGCACAAAGTCTTTGGCATCGACTTCCCCACGATTGACAAGCCCAGAAAAGGATCGAGACCAACGGTATGGCAAACGCCAGTGAGCTCTTTTGCCAAAATGGAGTATCCCTGCCCGAGCAAGGCGTTCACCGGATCACGTGGTGGGCGGCGATTGCGATGAGTGAAGTCAAACCAGCGAGCCGGCGCCCCGTCGTTCTTCCCCATTCCACCTCCTGTAGGATGAGCGGCGGATTCTTCGTGGGAAGCTTCGGCGACGACGGAGCGTCGCCCTCCAGGTTTTAGCATCGTAGCGAAGTGCTCAAAATAGATCGCGGCGGCGGCTCCTTCGAGCCCGCGCACGCTTTCGATGGATTCGGCCTCGGCGGTTCGGTCGCGCAATTTCGCCAATTGGCGCAACTGCTTGTCCGGAACTTCGCCATTGCGCATCAGCAACACCCGTTGGTTGTGAATTTTTGCGCGGATAATCTCACCGGTTAGCTTCAGCCGAATCCCCGGTTCGCCAAAGAGGCGATATTGTCCCAATCGTGCATCCACTCCGCTTTGCGGCAAACCGGCGGTCAATCCCAAAAACCGGCCTGCCGGACTGAAGTGGGCGATCGGGATCTCACGCCCCAAACAAGCCAGGATGGCCTGGGTGCTGATCTGAACCGCGCCATAAAGATAAATCGCCTGTAGTTGCTCGATGGGGTGTTTGCTCTTGACCTTGGCATTCAGGGAAACGGTGATTTCACCGGATCGCTGCCCCACACGCGCCTTATTGTTCTGCACCACGATGATCTCGCCTTCATCTCCCGGCGGGCGCGGCGGCTCGCGATCCTTGGCCGGCTTGGCTTCCTGCCCTGACCAAAACGCGCTCTCATTTGGCAAACAAATCGAGTAAGCCGAGCAATGGAGGCAACGCGGATCGTCCCGCAACGGCGGGGGCAATTTGCCCGATTCCGCCGTTTCGCGCGCCTGACGCAGTAAGCGGCGCGTTTTCGCAAACATCGCCTCATCCAGCGCAACCTCGACCCGCTTGCGTTCCGCAGCGTAATAGATCGATCCGCGAACTGCATTCACGCCATGTTCCGAGAGCAGCAGCGCGTATGCCGCCACTTGGATTGCATCGTATTCCTTGGGAACGCGTTCTCCCGTTTCCGGATCGCGCGCCGCCGAACCTTTCTTGTAGTCGATGATCTCCGCGCCCTCACCCAGATCTTCGACGAAGTCGATCACCCCGCGCAAACCGAGCGACTCGCTCTCCAAATCCAGCGACCGCATCGAAGCCCGCTCCGCCAAATCCAGTTCCTCGCGCCAGTGGCTCGGTCGGTCCACGTTGGCATGGAGCGCGGAACCGGCGATCGTATCCGCGTTTTCCACGAACAAGTTCTCGACCCATTGAAAGTAGAAGAGCCGAGCGCAGTAGGTGAAGTTATGCAGTCGGCGCACCGGCATGAGAACGGCCGGTTCTTCCGATGAGCGGACGGCACGGTGTTCCGGTGAGGATTCCTGCTTCTCCTTCGCCATATGCCAAAGTTAGGCAGAAAATCGCGAAAAAGGGAAGCCAAATCTGGAGGGCGACGCTCCGTCGTCGCCGTGATCTTGGAGGAAACCAGGCGGGGATGGAACGCGGTAAGGAGGATTGAGCGCCGGTCCTGACCCCACCCCCCAGGAATCGAAGTCACTGCGGACACGGAGGTCCGCTCTCCAGGTCTGAGCCGCTGCATCGAAGAATTACCAGAACAGGCATGATCATTGAAAATTCATGATTGTGTGTCTTTTTTGGGGCGGCCATGTGCCACTCTGCGCTTCTTTCCGCCTTAAAGATGCCGGCGAATGCCGTGGCGGTCTGACACATTTTCCCACGATTTAGATTTCGATTGTAATTTGGTGGGAATTATGTCGGAGATAGGAATGAAGCCGACAATTTCCTCCGGTTCAGCCTACGAGTGGTTCCTCTCCCAACAACCACTTCCTCACGAGACCGACGACTACGTCATTTCGGAATCCCTGCACTGGATCGATTTGGTATATCCAAAAAAGCTTCCGGACCATTTTGAGGTACTGATTCCAAGCAACCTGAAAATCGGATTGCCTCGGTTAATTCTCTGCTTCCAAGCCATCGATGGAATCGTTTCCATTCAATCTGTAACCGTCTTTCTGGCAACCTTGCCATCCACGTGCTTTATGTTTGTGTTACACTTACACAGCAACAATTAGTAGGCAGAACAATGAACAGGATTTATCAGGGCAGGGTTGGTTCTGCGGATGTGGATGGAACCAAATTCGAATCGTCTCAACTTACCAAACCGGAGAACAATCCGCTCTGGCGACACCACGAGATTTTTCAGGATGCGGTCAATTACTATTTGGTGGCGCTTGGAGCACTTGCCGATCCGAATGCCAAGGAGAGCAGTCGGCTCGTTAATGATCTGCTCTCGCAATTGGAACGGTCGTGGGACGAGTTTCCGCGCAAGAATCTGGATTCCCGATTGCCGAAGCCTCGACCGCTCCGGG
>JBCDHN010000553.1:0-3295 GCA_038749915.1 Verrucomicrobiota bacterium
AGATCTCAGTTTAATTGAAATCAACTCCCGCAAATTTCGCCAAACGTTCAACAACTCCATGAACACCGCCCATCGCTCTCTTGCTACCCTCGTTTTCGCCGTTCAATCAATCGTCTTCTCAACATCCGCCCTCGCCCAAGATCTTCGCCCGACCGAGAATGCCGCGCAGATCGCGATCGTTCGCGAGCTCTACGCCGCAGTCGAAGGCACCAATCTGACTACGACCAGCAAGGAACTCGTTTCCGGGGACGAAAGTTTGCAAATCCTGATGAAACGCGGATCAGACAAGACCGGCTCCGTAAGACGCATCGTTCTCAATGTCGCCACCGGGGATCACGGCGGATTTACCACAAGCATCTATTACTATGAGAACTCCAACATGCCGGGGTTCGTGTTGTGGCAGGACAGCTACTGGCGCTTCGATCCCAACAATCCCGACCAGACGATCGACTTCTTTAAAGAATATCGATTCTACTATTCCAAGGACGGTCAGCTCCTCCGCCAATTGGTGAAGGAATATCAGGGCACGGGCGAAGCTGCCATCAAAGCCAACGCGGCCAAGGCCCAGAACCGCCCCCTTGCCACCACCGGTACCTATGCTTTCGAGTTCTGGAAGCACATCGCCAATCTCAATATCACGACGGATCAATTTGTCGGAAAACGCGTTGAGGACATTCTCGGAAATTTTGACGAGATGGTGCGTTAACCAACCAATGGCATGAGTGAAACGTAGATCAGTTGGTATTTTATCAACTATTGACACTCCATCGCTAGCGCATTGCCGATCCCGGCGTAGGCTCGCCGACCTCTCATGACTATCAACCCCAGAGTCCTCGTTTTTGTTTCAATTGCAACCATGCTTGCTTCCTGTGGAAAAGACCCGGTGGAAGCAGAGTCCCCTAAGCCAACCTCCGAGCCAGCCCCACCAACAGATCCGTATGCTGGCATGGTATCAATCCCCGGGGGAACCTTCATGATGGGAGGCGATGCTGGCGAGATGGATGGCAGCTCACACTCACACCAAACGGCCTACCCAATTCACGAAGTTCACGTCGATACGTTCTGGATTGATGAAACCGAGGTCACAAACCAACAATTCGCCGCGTTTGTCGAGGCTACCGGCTTCGTCACGTTTGCGGAAAAACCTTTGCCGGCCAGCACTGTGCAAGAGCTGAAGCAAGCGGCGGAATTCAACATACGGCGCCTACAACACCAAGCCGATCTTGCGACCGGACGCGAAAAAGAGGCGATCCTCGCTTCCATCGCAAGGATCAAGGAAGCCTCCGCGCTTGGCGGGAAAGCAGGCTCCATCGTCTTCGCCACCCCAACCGGTGAAATTTATGACCCTCAGGATATCACCCAGTGGTGGAAACTTGTCCCTGGAGCGACGTGGCGCACCCCAGGCGGCCCCGGCACTTCCTTGGAAGGTTTGGAGGATCATCCCGTCGTCAACGTAACTTATGAGGACGCGGAAGCTTATGCCAAGTGGGCAGGAAAGAGGCTTCCAACCGAAACCGAATGGGAAAAGGCCGCCCGTGGTGGTCTGGACCGAAAACCTTTCGCCTGGGGTGAAGAGATGTTTCCCAAAGGAGAGGACGTCTGGATGGCAAACATCTGGCAGGGCGACTGGCCTAACGCCAATTCCGAAGACGATGGTTATTTCACGACCTCACCCGTTCGGAAATTTCCGCCCAACCCCTACGGTCTTTACGATATCGCCGGAAACGTCTGGGAGATCGTTGCCGACTACTACCATCCCAACGCCTATCAGCTGGACACCGCAACCAAACCCAATAGTCCGGGACCACGCCGAAGCATGGCCGTGCAGCCGGGTCAACGCGTCACCTATCGCGTCACCCGGGGAGGCTCATTTCTCTGCTCCGACATCTGGTGCAAAGGCTACCAACCTGGAGCCCGCCAACCCTTCGACAACGAATCTCCAGCCAATCACACCGGCTTCCGCTGCGCCAAAGACGCAGAATCGGAGTAGGATCAGGCGATTCGCCCGGAATCAAGGTAGAGGGAAGCGTAGGTGAAGATCTCCGGATCCGATCAGTCCAAATTGCTTCAGACGGATACGGAGATCCTTTCCTACCAAAAATGAAAGTGCCCGACAATAAACGGGCAGCTCGACGCGTTGCATCATTGAGACGACCTCACTTTTCATGAAACTTCACTACGCCTTTTTCCTCTGTTTGCTCACTCCCCTCTACCTCCTCGCCGACGATGACGAGGAGGATAACTTCGAAGAACTCCGCAAGAGCGAACTGCCTGAATCGGTTTTGGTGACCGTCCAGAAACACTTTCCCGAGGGGCGCATTCGTGAAGCGGGCAAGACCGCGGAAGATGGCGCAGTTGTCTACATCGTCATGATTCAGGACCGCACTGGTGACGCTGAGATGGGGACGAGAGCTGATGGAACGCTCCTGTTCGCCGAACAAAAGGTGAATCCCCGCAAATTGCCGAAGCCAGTCGGCGCTGCAATCGGGAGCAACTACCCACGCGCCAAGATCGAAGAAGCCCTTTTCATCACCGAGATGGACGAAGAAGAAGGCGAGATCCAATTCTTCCTCGTGATCCTCGAGACCAGAGACGAACGTCTCCAAGTCGCCATCAGACCGGGCG
Source organism: Verrucomicrobiota bacterium (assembly GCA_038749915.1). Classification (GTDB taxonomy): domain Bacteria; phylum Verrucomicrobiota; class Verrucomicrobiia; order Verrucomicrobiales; family DEV007; genus JBCDHN01. The sequence goes on from JBCDHN010000553.1 coordinate 2,626, forward strand.
GCGAAATCCTCGAAGTCGAGCCCGTTGAGGAGACGGGCGAAGACGACGATGAGTGATTCAGGAACCTGCACAGAATTAACTAGCCAACCGCTTAAGACCGGTCCAACAAGCTCAACAGCTTTTTTCAAATTGACCTTTTTATAGCACTGGTATAACTGTAAGCTACGTGAAAAGCGTATTAAAATAAAGCGGCACCACCCGCGCGAACGAGTGGTGCCTTGGAATCGAACGAATCAGGCCCTTGGCCCTTTTAAGTTCGGTTTGAGACAAATCCAAAAAGCCAAGAGGGCCCCGGATCCGAGCGACTCTCAACAGCACGATCGGGGCTCTTCTTTGTGTTGGCAAGTCCACGACTTATGTCAGGGTGCCTACGTTTCGAAGATCACATTTGACTAGATGGCCTCCTTCTGTCCGTCTACTGACAAAGGAAATCCCTCACTCTGCGGATAATTTCCTTCCGATCATCTTCAGCCAGAGCCTTGGTTCGCCCACCTTCTGGTAAATAGCTGGTTTCAGCATCAAGCTTGTTCTCACCTTTGAAATGATGGAGACCGCGCTCCTCCAGTTCATCGAGCTTTTCTCGGACGCTTGATGAGTAGGCGCCTCGTAAACTCTTTGCTAAACGCTTAATTGACGCCAACGCATCCGTGTTGACGCTCACTTCTGTTCG
>JBCDHN010000554.1:0-3293 GCA_038749915.1 Verrucomicrobiota bacterium
AAGTCACAGCTTTCTTCCGGCCGCGTCTGCCTTTCGGTGGCGCAATTGATGCAATATGCGGATCAGGCATCAAGGCGGGTTTTAGCGGGAGCCAGTCCCGATGTGCAGGTGACTCTTCCTCTGAAAGAAATTTTCAGGCAGTTGCCGGCAGACGTTTTGAATCCAACGAAGCCCGAAGAACCTTCTGAGCCTCAGGCTCTTGAAACTCCGTTTTCTGAAGGGGCACGCGAGGATGCTGAAACAACCGTTTCTGAAGTGATTTCCCAGACTCCGGTGGAAGAGCCTGCTCCGGAGCCGGAGGCGGTTGTCGAAGAGGATGAGTCGGCGGCGATGATGAAGGCATTCCTGCAAACCAAAGAATTACCTGAGACTCCTGCTGCTCCAGTCAACGAAGCGATTGAACCACCAGCGCCCCCGGTTGCTGAGGTTGAACCACCGACTGAGCCTGAAGTGGGAGCGTTCCCTGCTGACATGATTGAGACCGAAAGTGCCGCTGAAAGTGAGGTTGTCGATGAGGCGGAAGTGGGTGAGTTGGATGATTTGGGTGCTCCGGTCGAAATCGCCTCCGAGGCTGCGCCAGCGGTTGCCGAGGAAGAGGGATCTCCAGACGAAGGGTATGGCGATATGATTACTGAAGATCTTGAGAAAGAGACAGTCGAAGCGGCTACTACAATTGAGGCCGAGTCGACAGAGTCCGTCATTGAACCGGAACCGGAGGAAGAGCCAGAGGTTGAGTCGGTGGTTGAAGAACCGGAACCCGCCGAAGAAGTTGCGCCAGAACCCGTGGTTGCCACGCCAGAGCCAGTGGCAGCGCCAAAGCAGTTCATGGGATTTGGAGGTCTGGATTTTCAAGGTCCGCTCCGTGACCTCGAATTGCGAGCAGTCTTTGGAACGGAAGACCAATTCAGCCCTCAGCGGGTTACCGAGTTGACTTCTGAATTCTCCGGGATCGAGGGCAGTGTGCTCTTCGATCGCGAAGGAAGGGTGTTCGGTGAGAAAATGCCGCAGGAACGTGCTGGAGACAGTCTTCCAGAAACCATGTGCCGAGTCTTTGACCGGGTTACCGGATTGGCAGCCGATCTCGGATTTGAGACGAGCGAGGCATTCACGATCCACACCAGTCACGGGGTGATCAGTTTCTACAGTGAAGGCGATCTTTGTCTCAGTGTGCTTCACGAAACGACTGATCTTCCGGCTGGAATGAGCGAGAAACTGGTTCTCACACTTCGCGGTGTAAAACGACTGGTCGAGTCGGGAACCGGATCCTAACATTTTTACAATCTCATGTTTGCAACTCTAGCAAAGACGCCTAAATAAGGCTTGTCTCTTAATAATCAGGGACACTGGAAAAATGGCTCTCGTAAATCACGACACACGCGAAGTTCAATTCAAAATTGTTTTCTGCGGACCAGCGTTCAGCGGAAAGACAACCAATCTCCAATACATCCATTCCCGGATCGAGGACGAGCAGCGGGGGGAGTTGCTTTCGATGGCGACATCGACGGATCGGACCGTGTTCTTTGATTATCTCCCGATCGATGCGGTTTTGATCCAGGGATATCACACTCGATTCCAACTCTACACAGTTCCGGGGCAGGTTGCTTACAATGCCACGCGTCAGCTGGTTCTCCGGGGAGTTGATGGATTGGTTTTTGTTGCGGATTCTTCGGCCGACAAGCTGGAGGAAAACGTGCAGGCGCTCAAAACGATGGAGGAAAACGTGGTTGAGTCAGGCGGGGCTTCGCTGGAGGAACTTCCCTTTGTCTTGCAATACAACAAACGGGATTTGCCGGACGCCGTCGCGGTTGATCATCTCAACATGGTGTTGAATCAGCGCGAGAACCCGGTGCCGGTTTTTGAGGCAGTTGCTTCCCAGGGCTATAACGTGTTTGCCACCTTGAATGAGGTAGCTCAGGAGACAATTCGTCGATTTCACGAATTAAGTGACGAAGAGACTACGATGCGGCCGGAGTCGACGAACACTGACGACTCGACCACTGCGATGGCCAACTGATGGCGATTCGTGGTTTCTGATTCTCTGCTCTACCAACTTTCAAAATACCAGAATGGAAGGCGTCAGCAACGTCCCAGCATCTTCGGGGGACTATCATCTCAACATCACCACCGAGACTGCTCGTGAGTTTCGGGGAATGATGCGGCGATTTTTGGCCGAGACGGAGTGTGAGGTGGTGGCTCTCATTGAGCGCAGTGGAGCGGTGATCGTGAACGAGTTGAAACCGAATGCTGCGAAGGCTGCTCCGGATCCGGATTCGCTCGGCGTCCTGGTCGCTGGTCTTTTTGCGACCACGCAAATGATCGCCGGGCAGCTCGGGGAGGAGTCGTCTCCGGAAGTGATGTGTCACGGTGAAGGATGCCATTTGCTGGTGCACCCCGTCAGCGAGGAGTTTGCGTTGCTGGCGGCGTTTCGCGAAGGGGTGGCCGTGGGAGTGGTCAGGCTCCACGCCAAACAGGTTTCAGAGAGTATGTTGGGTCACCTTGGGCAAATCATGCGGAGTCGGGCTACCTATTCGGCTCCGAATGAGGGAGTCACGGAGTCCTCCGACGGACCGTTTCTGCAATACAACTGAGGGAAGAGACGAAATTGAGTTGGATGAACCCCAGATTTGATTCGTCTAAACTTTTCGCGACAGACTCCTTTACAAAGGAAGACCCTACTGGTATGCCAGACGCAAGGCCGCTCAACCTTAGAACATGATATTTGCAGTTACCAAAGGACCTCTCATCTGGGAAGGCGGGCCACTCGTTTGGCTCTTGATAGGATGCAGTATTTTTTCAATTGGGATTTTCTTGGAACGCTACCTCATGTTCCACCGTTCTCGGGTCAGTGTGAGTGATTTGCTCTACGGTTTGGCAAACCTGATCCGACATCGAAATTACGCCGAGGCAATTCACGAAAGTGCGGGAACGCCAGGACCGGTTGCTCGCGTCGTTCACGCGGCCATTCTTCGAAACGATCTTCCCCGCGCGGAGCTGCGTCAGATTGTGGAAGAGGCAGGTCAGCTGGAGGTGCCAAAGCTCGAGAAGAACCTGGCCGTGCTTCGCAACATTGCCTATGTCGCGCCGCTGATTGGATTGCTGGGAACGGTCGTGGGGCTCTTGCGCGTCTTCATTCAAATTAGCGAAAACAGCGGCTATGCAACGCCGGCACAGATTTCTAGTGGCCTGTACGAGAGTCTGATCACTTCGGCCGTGGGAATGGTCGTCGCGATTCCTGCTTTCACTTTTTATGCTTATCTTTCGTCCTTCGCCCGCACCCTGATGCACGACATGGA
>JBCDHN010000555.1:0-3288 GCA_038749915.1 Verrucomicrobiota bacterium
CAAACCGAAAAGAAGCGCAAGCACGACGTGAGCGACAACGGCAATCACGACCGAGGACATTTTCTGGTTTTTGTCATCGGTCTTCTCCATCGCTTTGATGACTTCCCCTGCATCGGCCACCATCAGATGGCGCGTTTGGTGCAGATGATCTTCAAACTCGACCGCTTCCGCCCCATCCTGCTCCACGAGATGAGCGTGTGAGTCGAACTCTTCTGGCGTGACCATGTGGGCAGCGGTCTCTTTCAAATCCGGAACCGGTTTGAGAGGATTGGTGGGGGGCGCAACGTCCGCTTCGACCGCCGGGATCATCGTGATCGCTGATTCGGCTTCCGGTTCTTCGACTTCGGGCTCTGCGAGAGTCGGAACTTGAGCGACCGGCGCCACCGGGCCGGAAGCGACCCCGGGAGGAGGCGTCATCGGTGCAGGAATGGCCGTGGGAGCCTTGATCTCTGCAATCGCTGGTGCTGGAGTTGGAGCGGGAACCGGTGTCGGCTCAGGGACGACCACAACCGGCTGTTCCGGTTCTGCGACGACCGCAACAGGTTCTTCCGGCATGGCTGGTTCAGCAACCTCGGCTACAGCTGGCTCGTCCAGACTCGCCAGTTTGGCAGCCAACACCTCGTCGACCAACTCCGAATTGAGGGCCACAGCGGTATTGTAATGCTCGCGGGCCTTCACGAGATTCCCGGTTTTGGACTGGAGTTTCGCGGTCAGGTAGTGGCCAACAGCGCTGGAGGGTTTGTGCGCAACAAAAGCGGACAGAATCGGCTCGGCTGCCGCTGGTTGGCCTGCCTTTACCGCATATTCCGTGACCTTTCGGAGATCACCTTCCGCATCAGGAGCTACGGTAGCCTCACCAATTACCTGAAGCACCTCTGCGTGAGCTCCACTGGCCGTCAATTTGTCGAGCAACTCGAATCGGACAGTCCAGTCTTCAGGCGCGTGCTGGAGGGCGTTGTAGAGGGCTTGTTCAACGGTATTCATGAATGCTGCAGGACGGACGTTGGGGGAGGGGATTTCTTAGAAAAAGAACTTAAGTTGCTCAGTGGTCTCCTGTCGAGTGTGTTTATCAGGAACCGATCCCGCATTCCTCCCTTACCAGATTGATTCCGGCGACCATGTTTTCGAGCTTCTTTTTGGCCGCCCAGCGGGCCGTTTGGCTCAACCCGCAGTCCGGTGCAAAAACGAGTCGTTCAGCCGGGGCATGTTTGAGACATTCCCGAACCCGATCAGCGACAAATTCGGGCGATTCGATGAAGTAGCTCTTCACGTCGATAATTCCCACGGCGACGTCCATCCGCTCGGCCACTTTCTCAATTGCCTCCAGCTCAGCATATTCCCGGCTCGCCATCTCCAAATGGAGTTCATCGACTTTCAGATCCAGAAAATCGGGGAAAAGAGGCGCATAGCGTCGATAGCCAACGGCGTGTCCTTTGAAATTGCCGAAACAAAGGTGGGTGCAAAGGCGGGTTTTGCCAACGACGGGCTCCACCGTGCGATTGAAGATGTCGACAAAGCGTTTCGTGTCCTCTTTGTAGCCATAGCAGCTCATCGAGGGTTCATCGACGCAGATTTCTTCGCAGCCAGCTTCAACCAGAGCCTCCAATTCAGTGCGAATCAGCGGGAGAAGAGCCTCGGTGACGGCGTAACGATCGGCGTATTGATCATTGGGCAGAAGCCGGCCACTCATCGTGAAGGGCCCGGGCACGCTCATTTTCAGCTTTGGACCTTCGGGAGCGAGGCGACGGAGTCGTTCGAACTCCTCAACCGCGCCGAGGCCTCGAGGTGCCGCCAATTCCCCGGAAACCTCATGTTTGCCGCGTTGATCATGAGAGGGAGGGCCGAAATTTCTCGGACTAGCCGGTTCCAGTTCGATTCCGTCAATGAACCCGTAAAAGCTCAGATTGAAGTCGAAACGCGTTTGTTCGCCATCGGTGATCACGTCCAAGCCGCTGCGAACCTGATCCTGAATCGCGATGGTCGCAGCGTCATCCTGCATTTCCGCGAGGTCAGCTGAGCCAAAACGGTCCAGATTTTGGGAGGCAAACTCGAGCCATCCTGGAAACGGATAACTGCCAATCACGCTGCTGCGAAGGGGACGCTCGTTCATGCTTCAGCCTGTGATCTGAACAGTAGGATTGCAAGAGATTCGCAAGGGAGAGGGTTGCGCTTTGGCCGATTTGCGGGACGCTCGGATCATGCCAGATCTCGTGGTCATCGGCGGTGGTACTGCCGGTTTTTTTGGCGCAATTGCTTGTGCCGAATCATTGCCGAAACCTGCCGATATTCTGATCTTGGAGAAGAGTTCCCATCTGCTGACCAAGGTGAAGATTTCAGGCGGCGGACGCTGCAATGTGACTCACGCCTGCTTTGATCCAAGAGAATTGACTTCCAACTATCCGCGGGGGGAACGCAGCTTGATGGGGCCGTTTCATCAATGGCGGACGGAAGATACGGTGGATTGGTTTGAAGCCCGAGGCGTGGAGCTCAAAACGGAAGCGGACGGGCGCATGTTCCCGACGACCGACAATTCGCAGACGATTATTGATTGCCTGACCGAGGCTGCCCGAGAGCTGGGGATTCGCTGGGAAACCAAAGTCGAGGTCCGCGAAATCGAGGTGTCGGGGAAAAAGTTCTGCATTCGAACGACCGGGAATCGTGAAATGGAGGCTTCGGCTGTTTTGTTGGCGACCGGTGGAACTCGGAGTGCGGCCGCGGCGAAACCTGCCAAAGACCTGGGGCATGCGCTGATTCCGGCCATGCCGTCGCTCTTTACCTTTCACATCGACGATCCAAGATTGCGCGATTTGCCGGGATTGTCCGTTCCGCAGGCGACGGTTCAAGACCTGGAGACCAAGCAAACGTCAAGAGGTCCGTTGCTGATCACGCATTGGGGCCTGAGCGGGCCTGCCGTCTTAAAGCTCTCTGCCTGGGGCGCTCGTGAAATGGCGAAACGTGATTATCGATTCGAAGTCGAAGTCAACTGGCTGGGTGACGAATCGTGGGAAGAAGCAGAAGAGGTGCTTCGCCGGCAACGCGCGGAACACGGAAGTCGCCAGATCGCCTCCCGGTCCCCGTTTGAATCGCTTCCCCGCCGGCTGTGGAATCGTCTGGTCGAGCACTCTGGAATTTCGAAGAAAGCGACCTGGGCCAATCTGCCGAAGCAATCGGCGAAGACTTTGCTGCAGAACCTTGTCCAAGCGCGATTTCAAGTCTCCGGGAAGAGTCTCAATAAGGAGGAGTTCGTAACCTGTGGCGGGGTTCGATTGAAGGACGTCAATTTGAAAA
>JBCDHN010000556.1:0-3275 GCA_038749915.1 Verrucomicrobiota bacterium
AGGAGAAGTGCTTGTGGTTGCGGCTGATCGTTGATCCCTCCATTTTGAGATGACTGAAACGCGATGGCTGAACGCCCTGAAGGTTTGCGTGAGCATCACCTTGGTCGCTCGCGGCTGGCTGACGTGGCGCTGGGATAGCCCGTTTCGCAGTATCATTTGGAAAGAAGATTGGTGGAGCGGCGTTGTTGACGACTGGGCGAAGTTTGCCACCACTTCCGATCCCGCCATCTCCAGCGGCCTTATGATTCTGGGTTGTCTGATGATGCTGGGCGGAGTCGTCCCCTGGTTGCTCTCGGCAATTCCAAGGATGCGATGGGCGCTGCTCTTTTTCGCTGGCCTGCTCGTGCTGGATAGCGCCGCGCGTTGGATCAATACCTCCTTCGACCTGGGAATGGCGATCGAGCACGCGTTGCAAATGGTGGGACCGGTTGCCCTGTTCATGGCGGTAAGTTTCCCGGACAAAACACGCCCGTGGATCCTCGTGGTCTCGGTTGCGACCGCGTTCACGTTTGTTGGTCATGGACTCTACGCCATGGGCTTTCATCCCGTGCCTCTGATCTATAAGACCATGACGATGAACATCCTCTCGGTCTCCCGAGAATCCGCGTTTCTCGTGTTGAAGATTGCCGGCTGGCTCGATGTTCTGGCGGCGGTTTGCCTTTTTATCAGGCCGATCCGCTTTTACGCGCTGATTTACATCATCGCCTGGGGAGCAGCGACCGCGCTGGCCCGCATTGTCGCCCATGGGAACATCGATCCCTGGTTGTGGGAAACTGCCGTGCGCACTTCGCATTGGATGCTCCCCTTGTTGCTTTTGCTCCTTCTTCGACGCGTTGACGAAACCGGCTGATCGACCCGACTCGACAAAAGCTGCAAACTTTCCGGCCCCAACGCTATACTGTGTTGGAAGATGTCATCTGACGAGCGCCACGACGAATTCATGGACCTATTTCTCGAGCACCAGCCGAGAATCTACGGGTATGTGCGGACGCTTCTGTTGCAAAAGGCGGATGCGGACGATGTGATGCAGGAGACGGCTTCGTTGCTTTGGAAAAAGTTTGATGAGTTTGAGCGGGGAACTCATTTTGATCGTTGGGCGTTTCGGGTGGCCTATTTTCAGGTTCGAAAGTTTCGGCAGGCAAAGGCTCGAGAGTCGAAGCGGTTGCAGTTCAGCGACGAGATTCTCGATCTGCTGGCTAAGGATGCCGAACCGTTTCTGGATTCGACCGAAGAAATCGCCGCGACCTTGGAGAGCTGTCTGCGAAAGCTGGATCCCGGCGATCGACAGGTGGTGGTCTGGCGGTTTGAAGAAGAGGGCACGAATCGCACGGTCGCGAAGCGGCTTGGCAAGTCCGAGAGCGTCGTGAGCCGCAAGCTCAGCGCCATTTATGAGTCCCTGATGCGCTGCATTTCTCTTCATCAAAAACTTGGAACGACCTGAACGATGGACCGAGAACTGAGAGAGCTATTGGCGGCAGCCCGGGACGAGACCCTCTCCCCGGAAGCCTTGGCACGACTGGAGTCCCGGTTGCGAGGCTCGGCCGAGGATCGTGGACTCTTTCTTCGCTACCAACAGCTTCACGGGCTTCTGGAGTCCAATCGGCCCGAGGTGGAAATCGCGGAGTCTGATTGGAAATCCGGAACGCTGATTCCCTTTTCGCTCTCCCCGACTTGGCGCTGGGCGGCTGCGGCGGCCGCGATTCTGATCGCCGGGCTGCTGGTTTTTGAGGCCATCTTGCCGAGCAGAGCGGTTTCCCAACCGGTAGCTACCCTGCTTTTGGCAGAAGACTGCGTCTGGAATTCGCGATCCAAGGAAAAGGTCATCGCCGAAGGACAACGACTTTCCCCCGGGTTGCTCTGGCTCGAACAAGGATCGGCCGTGGTTCGTTTTGCGGGCGGTGCCGAACTGGTGTTGACGGGAGATACACGGATCGACCTGCTCAGCGCCAAACGGGTGCGCCTTTCCCATGGAGAAGTGGTGGTGCGCGCGGAAAACGGGGCCGAAGGTTTTACCGTGGTGACGCCGGAGGGCGATCTCATTGATTTGGGAACGGAGTTTGCGGTGCGGGTCGAAGAGTCGGGAACGACCGAGCTTCATGTGCACGAGGGAGAAGTCGCGGTGGAAGAGACGATTTTTGCGGCCGGGCAGGCGATTCGGATGAGCAAACGTGAGGGCGTGGAAGTGGCGATCAACGCTCCTCGCTTCGACGAGGCCGTTCGCAACGCCAATCCACGGGAACGCCGCGATCTGATGCTGGCTTACGAAGGGTTTCATGTCGATGAGGGGGTGTATCAGCCGGCTGACTTGGCAACTGGGAAGGGTTGGAACGGTCCATGGAAGCTGCGAACGCCGGAGCAATTCGGCCACCATGCAAAGGACTCTTCCGACGACATGCGAATCACGCATGGAAGAATGAACATGGCTTGGCCGGTCAAAGGAGGGCGGTTGGGCATGCTGGAGCTTCCGCCCGGAAGAAATTTCCGCCTCCGCGAACTGGTGAAGCCGATTCAATTCGCCCGATACGGGATCACCTATGTGAGCTTTCTCGCAGCTGAGAGCAAGTCTGATGAACCTTCCCATTCCAACTCGTCAACGCAGCGTGAAGACTTCCGCATCACCTTTCGATCAAGCGAAGATTATTTTGGCGAGTCACTCAGTTTGGGCTGGTCGAGCAACCGGGCCCCACGCATTCAGCAACCCGATGGAGTCGTTCATCGCGCGGTTAGAGAAGTTCCTCCTGACGAGACGGTGTTTTGCGTCGCAAAGATCATCCGACGAGCCAAAGCGAAGGATCAAATCTACTTCCGCTTTTACCGGGAAAGCGATCACCTCGACTTTTTTGAGCCAGCCGACTGGGATATTGAAAGTCGGGACGCTGATCTTTCGGCCAAGCTCGACACCCTGCTCATCACCTCGATCGGTCAGAGCACCAGGTTTGTCGACGAAATCCGTATCGGTCCAACTTGGCGCTCCGTGACGCCGATCAGTGAAGAGGCATCAATCGCGGAAAACTAACTTTCGCCGAAACGTTGTGAACGAGATTCTGACCTGATAGGCTTTATTACCCTGGTATTCCCTGGCCGCCCCTGCCATGCGTTTTCTTTCCATCCTGACTGTTGCCTCTGCCGCTGTCGCCCATGGTGACGACGCTCCGACCCCAGTCTATTCGCCCGCTGAATCTCAAGCCTTGTTCGAGTTTGCCGAACCCGGGTATCGGATCGAGCTCGTCGCCAGTGAACCGATGGTCCAGGATCCGGTTGCGATCGAATTTGAC
>JBCDHN010000557.1:0-3275 GCA_038749915.1 Verrucomicrobiota bacterium
GCGCCCGCCGCCGCCGATCGGCTTCTCGAGAAACACGTTTCGGAGCTGTTTCATCCCCGGCAAACCCTTGTCCATTCTCTCACCGCTTGGGGTCGAACCAATCGAACGGAACATTTCGCTGGCCCGCGAATGCGAAACCACGTTCCTCATCGGTCTCTGGCATCTTCTTGAATCCGTCTTTGCCGAACTTCAGCTTCTGCACGAGGCCGGGATGGCCCACGGCGACCTTTTTCTGCACAATGTCATCGTTTCTCTCTCGCCGATAAAAGTCTTCCTGATCGATTTTGAACAGTGCGTGGAATTAAACACTTTGCCCAAAGGCAAGAGCTGGGAAGGGGTTTGTGCGGCTGATGAAGAGGAAATCCTGAAGCAAGCCGTGTTTGTTCAATGTACGTTGGGAGAGCAACAGGGGGCGCTTGCCGAACGCTCAAAAGAACGCCTGGCAGACCTCTTCGGCTCGAACACGGAGAAGTTTGAGAAAGCGATGAAACTCGCCGCTACTTCGCAAACACCGGCTCACTAGGAACCGCCACCGCTTTGGCTGGCTCCACCGCATCGCCTGCGATCACCTTCTCCACATCAACCGACGTGATCTTGTATTCCGGGCACAGGGTATCGCCACAGTGCTCGTCGCTCGTCACGTTATTGACCATGTGCTCCGGGAAATGGAACGTGGTGTAGAGAATACCGGGTTTCACTTCCTCGGTTACCACCGCCTCCAACTCGACTTCGCCCCGCGCCGAAAAAATGCGGGCAACGTCGCCGGTCTCAATTCCCTTCTTCGCCGCGTCCTTCGGATTGATGGCGAGCACGTCTTTGCTGACAATCTCGCGATTACCGGTGCGACGGGTCATCGTGCCGCAGTTGTAGTGCTCCAAGAGCCGACCAGTTGTCAAAATGAACGGGAATTCATCACGATGGGTCTCGATCTCTTTCGATTCTTCCCACTTGAAAAAGTGGAACCGCCCCAGCCCCCGCTTGAATTCGCCAATGTGGAGGAGCGGCGTGTCGCTGCCGTATTTTTTGATGGGCCATTGCTTGCCATTGTCGCCCAGCTCATCCCACTTGGCACCAGCAAAAAACGGAACCACCTGGGAAATTTCTTCAAGCACTCCATCAGGTGTGTAATCCGGTTGGGGATAGCCCATCCGATTCATGACCTCGACAATGATCTGGCCATCCGGCTTGGTTCCTTCCAACGGATCGACGGAGGCCTGAACCCTTTGAACGCGCCGCTCCGCGTTCGTGAACGTTCCGGATTTTTCAAGGAAACTGGCTGCCGGCAAAATCACGTTCGCGAATTGCGCTGTCTCCGTCATGAAGATTTCCTGAACCACGAGAAAGTCGAGCGCGTTCATCGCTTCCTTCACCGCTTCGGAATTTGGATCCGTTTGCACGACGTCCTCACCCATCAGCCAAAGCGCTTTCAAGTCTCCGGAACGTGCGGCGTCGAACATTTGCGGAATTTTCAGCCCGATCTCATCCGACATCTCCATGCCGTAAAACTTTTCATACATCGCGTGCATCTCCGGATCATTCACCGCCATATAACCCGCGCCCTGATGAGGCTGGCAACCCATGTCAGCCGCGCCCTGCACGTTGTTCTGACCGCGCAGAGGATTCACCCCACAACCGGGACGACCAATGTTTCCGGTCATCATCGCCAGATTCGCGATCATCATCACCGTCTTAGCACCTTGGCTATGCTCGGTCACACCGAGACCGTGAAATTCCATCGCGGCATCAGCATTCGCGTAATCCAAAGCCGCCGCTTTCACCGCTTCGCGATCCACGCCATGAATCTTCTCCAACTCATCGAGATCCAGCGCCTTCATGCCCGCCTCAAACTCATCCCAGTTTTCGCAGCGGGATTGAACGAACTCCTCATCGACCAGCCCGGCTTCCCAAATGTAGTAACTGAACATGCTCAGGAGAGCCACGTTGGTGCCAGGTCGAAGTTGCAGATGATGTTTCGCATACGGCTCGATCTCGATCTTGCGTGGATCGATCACAATCCCGGTAACGCCTTTCATCATCCGCTGCTTGATTTTCGCACCGGTCACCGGATGACCCTGGGTCGGGTTCGCGCCAATCACCAGAATGCAGTCGGTGTAATCAAGGTCCTCGACCGAGTTCGTCGCCGCTCCGGTTCCAAAGCTCTTCTGCATGCCCCAGGCGGTTGGTGAATGACAAACCCGCGCACAACAATCGATGTTGTTGGTGCCGATCACCGCACGAATGAACTTCTGCATCAGGTAGTTCTCCTCATTCGTGCATCGCGCTGAAGAAATGCCGGCGATCGAATCCGGTCCATGCTTCTTTTTGATCCGCTTGAGGTTTTTCGCGATATGGTCATACGCCTCTTCCCACGTCGCTTCCTCAAAGTGACCGTTGGTCCGAATCATCGGCGTCCGCAACCGATCCGGATGCTTGTAAAAGTTGAAGGCGTAACGCCCCTTCAGACAGGTATGCGAGTGATTCACCTCGGCATCGACCGGGGCCTGAATCGAAAGCACCTTGTCATCCTTCGTCGCCACCTCAAGATTGCATCCCACGCCACAATAGGTGCAGATCGTGCGGGTCTTTTTCGTCGCGACGATTCCCTTCGAAGCAAAGATGTCGCTGATCGCCGAAGTCGGGCACGCCTGTGAACACGCGCCACAACTTACGCATGGCGAGTCCTCAAACCCGACATCCAATCCCTTGATGATCCGCGCGGCAAACCCGCGACCATGCATGGAAAGAACGTGCTGACCCTGAATTTCATCGCAAGCCCGCACACAGCGTGAGCAGTTGATGCACTTCGCCAGCTCCGAAGTCATGTACGGGTGACCCCGGTCCTTTTCGTAGTGGAGATGATTCTTCCCGTCAGGATACCGAATCTGGCGAACACCGACCTTGGCCGCGACCGACTGCAGCTCGCAGTTCCCGTTCACCTCGCAGGTCAGGCAGTCCGGTGGATGGTCCGTCAACACCAGCTCCACAATATTGCGGCGCAGGCGCTGAATCTGCTCGCTTTGCGTAAAGATATGCAAGTTGGGCGTCAGCGGTGTGTGGCAAGACGCAACGGTTCGACGCGGCCCATCCTCGCTCAGGGCAATTTCCACGGAACAGACGCGACACGCTCCGTAAGGCTCCAACTGCGGAGCATCACAAAGCGTCGGAACGGCACCACGGCCATGGTGGCGATCAATGAACTTCAGAAGCGTATCGCCGGGCTCGAACTCGAGCATTTCGCCATCCAGATACGCAGGGTTTTCAATCTTGAGGCTTAC
>JBCDHN010000558.1:0-3268 GCA_038749915.1 Verrucomicrobiota bacterium
GTGACGATTGCGACGCCTTCCGGGGCTCACCTTGAACCCGCGGTGGCGGCTGCGAAAGCCGGCAAGCATGTGATCGTCGAAAAGCCGCTCGAAGTCACGCCAGAACGGATTGATACGATGCTGGCGGCGGCGAAAGAGACTGGGGTGACGGTTTCCGGCATCTTTAACCGACGCTTTCACCCCGCGATGGAGGCGTTCAAGAAAGCGGTGGATGACGGACGATTTGGCAAGCTGACGATGTGCGATGCCTACGTGAAATGGTTTCGTGATCAGGCCTACTATGACAGCGGGGCGTGGCGCGGAACCTGGGCGCTGGATGGAGGTGGCGCGTTTATGAATCAGGGAATCCACACGATCGATCAGCTGCTCTATTTGGCTGGTGATGTGAAGTGTGTTTCCGCCAGCACCGGATGCCTGACCCACACCGGGATCGAGGTCGAAGACACCGGTGTTGCGATTCTGGAATTCGTGAACGGAGCCCGAGGCGTGATTCAGTGTGCCACGTCGTGTTGGTCTTCAACTGGACATCCGGCCGAGGTTCATCTCTGTGGGGAGAGAGGCTCGGTCTTTCTTGCAGACGAACAATTCCGAACCTGGGATTTTCAAGAGTCGGCGCCGCAGGATGAAGCAGTCAAAGCGACCATGATGCAGGGAGCAGAAGTCGCAGGAATGGGTGCGAATGATCCCAACGCGATCAATTTCACCGGTCATCAACGCAACTTCGAAGACGTGGTCAGCGCGATCCAAGAAGGCCAAGAGCCTTCCGTTTCCGGCACGGAAGCCCGTCGTGCGGTCGCTTTGATTTGCGCGATTTATGAGAGCGCGAAGACCGGACAGCGCGTCGATCTTTAGACTATTTTCCTGACAGACTCCTGGTCGAAGCCTTCCTAAAACTCGTAATCGTAAATTTCGAGGTCGCGCTGATGAACCGCATCAACGAGTGCCTTGGTCTCATCGTCATAGTATGTGCGGTAGTCCAGATTCCGCTTACTTTTGCCGGTATGGGGGAGTTCGAGATCAAGGTTGAGTCGTTCCGTGATTTCCGTCCATCCCTCCTCCAATCGTTCGAAGCGGCCGATGAAGTCGAGATCTTCGTCCAACCAATAGTCATGATAGGATTTCTGGAGGGATGAGATGTGGGCGACAAACTCATGAAATGAACTTTCCAGCATGAGGCGATCCTTGAATTTGAGCATCGAGACCATGCGGTCGTAGGGATTTCTCACGATCCCAAACTTGAAGTAGTCGTCCCAATAATCGGCATAACGCTTCCGGGCGTGAGAAGCGCGCAGGTGCTTCGCTTCGGCATCAATCTTCCAGAAATCGCATCCAAACAAGGCTTTCTCCATCGAGGTCATTCCCGTCCGGGGAATGTGAATCCCGATCAACTTTCGCTCATGACAAATCATCAGTCCTCACCACTGAACCTGATTGGTGAGCACTTTCAAGTCCACGATTACGGACAAACATGGGGAGGATGAAGGCTCCACTTGCAGCCATCCACCCAGAACGCGCCAAACTTGTCTTGGTCGATCCCGGGAACCAATCCGCTTTCTCCAATGGGAGGATCGAATTTACGATCGATGCACAGCTCAAGATCGGTTGCTTTGATCTTGTCACCCAGGTCGTAATGAAGCTCTTCGCAGACGCGGATGAAAGTTACCTCGATCACATCTTTGAGGCCGAAACTCTTTTTGATGGAATCGGTGTACGAGCCCAGGACCGGGTGGGTGAACACTTCGCGAATGGCGTCCATCCGCGGTTTTGCTTCGGGTCCCAACTTGCGGCGTTTCCGTTCGGTAAGCTTTACCAATGGCGTTCCCGGAAAGTCGAACAGTTCATCAATCACGAATGACTTCCGACTCATTTCCAAGTTGGCAAAGTACTTGTTGATCGCCCCCACCCAACCAAGCAGGACCCCACGAGGATCCTTGAGGTAAAGTGAGGTGGGGTAGTTGCGAGGTTCATCACCGCAACCGCGTGCGTAGGGAATGACACAGGCGGCTTCGAGGTAGTTCAGGTTGCGAGGAAGAACCGGAATTTTCGGCACGGGGCTGACGCCGTGATAGTTGCCGCAAAGGAACAAAACGATGTGCGAGTCTTCGGCCGGGCGAATCGCTTCCGGGATCGAATCGTTCGGCATCAAACCGACAAAGTCAGGCAAGCTTTCCTGAAGCGTTTCCTTGTCAATTTCCCGGAGGACAACCCACGTATCGAGTTTTCCTTCATAGTGGAAGTCTTCTTTGACTTCGAATTCGGGCTGCGGGACGCGGAACAGTGGCGAGGTTTGAAGTTTCATGGATGATTCAAGAGTTCGGGAGAGTGTTGTTTGGATGGGAAGTTCGGGCTTGGCTCGGTTGCGTTGGTGCGCTGATCCAAAATGCGATTGGCAACCGGGAAAAGGAGACGATTCAGGACTGATGGCGCGCAGAGGCGATGCAGGTACTTTCGCAAATCACGAGAGTGCGAGGCCGTGGCCAAAATCCCCCGGTAACCGGTGTGACCAAGCGTTTCCCAAGCCCAGCGATTCACCATTCCCGCCCGAACCAGAGGTGTGAACCTGGAAGTTGCGACCGCTGCGTAGTCCATCCGCTTCAGCAATCCTTGCGCGGCAAGAAAACCGGAAGTCATGGCATTGCGCACGCCGAATCCCCAAAGTGGATCCTGAAGACTGGCGGCCTCGCCGGCGTAGAGTTGGTTTCCATCCGCAAATTGAGGAGTGGCGCTATAAGTTGTGTATCCCCCCGTTGAACGACCGGATTCCAGTTCGATTCCGGAGATTCTCGCGAGCTTGGTCTTGGCCATTTCAAATTGTCGTCGAGCCGACGAAAAGTTGGCAAACAAAATGGAAGCCAGACAACCGCGCCCCCCCGCGATCAGGAAATAGGCGTATCCTTTCGAGGCTGCGGAGTTGTCCAGAACAACATAAGCCTGATCTTCGAGATCGGTTTCAAAAACTTCGCTCACCGCCAGACCTTTCCTCGGTTTCCCCACTGGTCCTGCCGTGACCAAATCCACCTCGTCATCAGCGACCGGCTGCTCAAAGTGGAACCGGACGCCAGCTTCAAGGGCCTGCTTTTTGAGGCATTGATCGAGGGAGTCCGGAGCCGAGCCACGCTGCACCACATAAAAAATGGTCGAGTCTCGCCCCATCTTGAACTTTCGCTCCCGGTCATCGACACCGACAGCCTGTTGGAAGGGACGCATCATGAAGTCAGACTGAATTCCCCACTCTCGCAAATCATCAGGAAAGTCTGATTTTCCTAAC
>JBCDHN010000559.1:0-3266 GCA_038749915.1 Verrucomicrobiota bacterium
ATTCGAGACACCGGGAACGTCATTTTGGTGGAGGGCGTCGTGCAGACTCCTCAACAGGCCAAAGCCATCCTCGATGTGATCAAGGCGAACGATCGCAACGCTGACGTGAGATCGACATTGAAGTCTGATCCGTTCGTTACGACTCCCAGCTGGGTTAGCGACTTCCGTGGTTGGTGGCCGAGTTTGCTTCGCAGTGTGGACAGTCCTTCGCTCACGTTTCGGGGGGGGCAGTTGAGTGTCGAGGGAAAGGCCAAAGCTGAAGGAACCGAGAGCCGGGCAGAGAAACTGCTTGTCACCGCTTTTGGGAAGGATCTGCAACGGAAGAGCTTCAACATAGCGGCATCAGGCATGGCACCGAAAGCGCAGCCCGCCCAGCTTTCTCTCGCGAACGCGAAGGAAGAATGGATCCTCAGTGGTCAGGTTCCCACGGCGGAAGACAAGAAGCGGATCGTTGACGCGGTGAGGAAGACGGATCCCAAGGTGAAGGATCAGATTTTGGTGGTGCAGGGAACTACCCGGCCCAAGTGGCTGTCGCAATTTCCAGACTGGTGGTCGAAGTATCGGGAGGAAGTGCCGGAAGGAACTTTCGCTGCAGAAGGAGACAAAGAGCCTTCGTTTGGGGGAAGATTGGCGAACCGGGGCAGTGGCGGTAATGCCGCCAATCTTCTGGCCGATGTTTTTGGTGGCAAAGAGATGAAGTTTGACTGGAAGATGCCGACCCTGAAGAGGCCGCGGCTTAGTTTGAGGAGGGATGCAAATGGAGTCGTTCTCGACGGGATGGTGCCAACGGCCAAGCATCGGACGGATGTCGAGAATTCGGTGAAAAAGACCGAGGTTAAAGTGACCAATCGAATCGCGGTAGATGATTCGGTGGATGCTCCCGGGTGGCTTGAGAATTTTGGAGAATGGTGGCCAAAACTCCGCAAAGATATTCCAGACGCCACTTTCACCCTTGATGGGGACAACAACTCGAAAATTGCCGGTGAGGCGGACGAGGCTACCAATCGTCGGGTTGGTTCGTTTCTCGCAGGATTTTTCGGTTCGGGAATCAAGCTTCCAAAACTTGAGACTCGAATGCCTGCTCCAACCAAGTCTCCGTGGTTGAGCTTCAAAGCCGACAAATCGAGCGTCGTGGTTTCCGGTGAGGTTGCGGATGAAGGCGCCAGACAGCAATTGCTCGCCTCACTTTCAAAGCTCAAGGGCAAGGTCGATTCCTCCGGGCTGAGAGTCACCTCGAACGTCAAATCGGAATCGTGGACCGGAAACGTGGGCTCTTATGTTGCCCAATTGGTCGCAGCGGGAGGTCCTTCAACTCTCAATATGCGGGATGGCAAGGCTCAGGTAAATGCGACGCTCCCTTCGGAAAGTTCTCGCAATGAAATGGTTCGCTCCCTTGGCCGAATCGTGGGTACAGGGTTCCGCATTGAAAATGGGTTGAGAGTTGATTCTGCCCCCACCATCGGCGGAGACTCCAAGTTGGTCCTCAAAGATCTCCTGCAAGGGCAGCGGATCTATTTCCCAAAGAACTCTTCCTATTTCAACTCAACCGAGCGGTCCAAGATTCAGAGTTTCGCGAAGGAAATCACCCAGCTGCGAGAGGGGAATATCACGGTGTATTTGATTGGTCACGCCGATGCAAGGGGACAAACGGATTACAACCAGTGGCTTAGTGATAAGCGGGCAAACCGCGTTAGCCGCGCGCTTTCAAGTTACGGAGTGAGGGCCAGCTTTGTCAGGGTTGAAGCAAAAGGAGAAAGCGACGCCGCACCTCTGAAGGCCGGGGAATCCGCTTGGAGCAAAGATCGGCGAGTGGATATTCGCGTAGGCAAAGCCCAATAACTTCACGACACAATGCACGAGTTTTCACCACAGACCTACGACGCAATCATCAACCTGTTGAGTTCAGCACTGGCCGGGCTTGCCGTTTTTCTGCTTGGTCTGTTCATGGGCTGGTTGTTTTGGCGCGACCATGGTCGTCGTTCCCTTCGGCGAGTAGAGTTTGGCGAGATGACGAATGATGGCGACGTCTTGTCGGAGTTTGATTCCGATGTTGATCCCGAAAACGATTAGGAGTTCCGCCAAGTCCAGATCTTCCAGATAGTATGTTACGCGACCTTCTCTATAACTTTTTCCACTGCGCCACCCCCGGCTGTGTGATCTGGAATATTGTCTATCTGTTCGGCGTATATCTTCTCGGACTATGGATGGCTCACCAGATTTGGGTACGCCCTTGGCGCAGACACTGGACGGATGGCCGTGAAGGAGCTTATCAACGTGTCGCAGCAGGCGGAGCAGTCGAAGAACCATCCTCGATGCTGTCACAAGAACCAGAAGAAGTGGATCGGGAAGAGGACAAGCAAGTCCTCGCCGGCGGGGAAGAAGATGAAAAGGAGAAGGAGGAAGATGACCATGATGATTCCTTCTTCAGGAACGCGGCCTTGGGGGCTGCAGGCGTGGCCGGAGTTGGCGCTGCCTTGAATTTGGCGCGCGACAAAGATGATGATGACGAGGAAGAAGAGGAGGCGATTTCTTCATCCGAAGATGAAGACCTGGCCCAACGCCAGATCGATCACTTTGAACGCAAGTATGGGGGTGAAGACCTGAGAATCGATCCGCTCCTGGGGGTTGTCTACGATGACCCTCCGGTTACCTCAGACGATCTGACGCGGATTGACGGCATTGAAATGGACCTTGAAGGCGACTTGAATGATTTGGGTGTTCATCGGCTCGAGCAGAGTGCCAATTGGAGTCCGAAAAATGCGGATGACTTCTCCCGGCGTCTCCATCTTGGTGAGCAAATAGAGAATGAAGATTGGGTGTCTCAGGCGAGGCATTTGGTTGGGCTGAACGGGGGCACTGCTTCGGAAATTGAAATGGATGAGAAGGATTCCGAAGACGCTCTCGAAGATTCCCCAACTGAAAGCGAGCTTCATGATGATGATCTTACTGAATCGGGAAAGGTTGGCGACCTTTCTGCGATCATCGCGACCAAGTTTGCCAACGAACACGTTGAGGCCGACCCGGAGATGGGAATTCTCTACCTGACCAACCCGGAAGTGGATGATGATTTGACGGAGATCGATTCGATCACAAGCGACTTGGAAAGGGCACTCAATCGTCTGGGCGTTCATCGTTTTGCCCAAATCGCTCACTGGTCGGAAGACCATGAAACCGGTGTGGCCGATCAACTGGGCATCCCTGCCGAAACGATTGCGGAAGAGGACTGGGTATCACAGGCAGATCGACTTTATCGGGAGACGTATCGG
>JBCDHN010000560.1:0-3264 GCA_038749915.1 Verrucomicrobiota bacterium
CACCCACATGGTTGCCCAGGTAAATGATATTTGGCGATCCAACGATTTGCCCAGGCTTTAAGCTTCATCACTAGATGTTTGGAAAACTATTCGGAGTATTTTCGAACGACATCGGGATCGATCTCGGAACTGCCAACACCTTGGTCAATGTCAAGGACCACGGCATTGTTCTAAGAGAACCTTCTGTTGTCGCAGTTCAGGCAGGAACCAACAAGGTTCTCGCGGTTGGAGATGACGCCAAACGGATGCTTGGGAGGACTCCGGGCAACATCGTCGCGATTCGACCGCTCAAAGATGGAGTGATTGCCGATTTTGAGGTGACGGAAGCGATGCTCCGGCACTTCATCCGCAAAGTTCATAGCCGAAAAGGATTTGTCCGCCCCAGAGTGGTAATCGCGGTTCCTTCCGGAATCACCGAAGTGGAGAAGCGCGCCGTTCGCGAGTCTGCGCAAAACGCGGGAGCTCGCGAAGTGTTTCTCATCGAAGAACCGATGGCTGCGGCGATTGGGGTCGGACTTCCGGTCCAGGACGCTTCGGGCAACATGATTGTCGATATCGGGGGAGGAACGACGGAAGTTGCCCTGATCTCCCTTTCCGGCATCGTCTACAGCCGTAGTGTTCGGGTCGCTGGAGATGAATTGGATGAAGCGATCGTCCAATACCTGAAGCGAGCCTACAACCTGATGGTTGGGGAGCGCACCGCAGAAGAGATCAAGATTCGCATCGGTTCGGCCTATCCCCAAGGCAAAGAAGCTTCGATGGAGGTCAAAGGGCGGGATTTGGTTGCCGGACTTCCCAAGACCATCAAGATCACCTCGCAAGAGGTCCGTGAGGCGATGCTCGACCCCTTGAACACGATCATCGATTCGGTCCGCGTCACCTTGGAACGCTGTCCTCCAGAACTTTCGGCGGATTTGGTCGATCGCGGCCTGGTCCTGGCTGGCGGCGGTGCCCTCCTGCGGGGCCTCGACAAACTTTTGACCGAAGAAACGGGACTTCCTGTCCACGTCGCCGAAGATCCCCTGAGTGCCGTTGCCGAAGGAGCAGGCAAAGTCCTGAACGAGCTGTCCTTCCTCAAAAAAGTGGCCAATCTCGACGGGTGACTGTCACCTTTTCAGATACCACTCCTTTTCAAGTGAGCTGGGCTAAGCTAAATTTGGCCCACTTCTACAATCAATGAGTCGGGTCAACATCATAGCCCTTGCCATCTTGGTGGCGATTGTTGTCTGGATGCTCACCTGGGGAGACGGTGCGATCCGGGGATGGCAACGGGGCGCGCTTTCTGCCGCCTCGCCATTGATCAAAACGCGCCACAACGTTGAGGCTCAGACTCAGAAGTTTTCCCAGGCACAAACTCCGCGAAAAGAGTTGGAAGATCAGATTCAGCGACTCACTGAAGAAGTGAAGCAGCTCCGGATCGAGAACGACGCGGTTGAGCGCTTGTATGAGGAAAATGCGCGGCTTCGCCAAATGCTGGCGCTGAAAAAGATGCCCAGTTTCGAACTGGTCGCGGCTGAGGTCATCGGACGGGACACTGCCACCTGGTATCACACGATCGTAATCGACAAAGGGCTCGAAGACGGACTGAAAGAGAATGACCCGATCATCATTGACAGTGGTTTGGTGGGCAAAGTCGCCCTGTCATCGGACAAGACCTCGACCGTGCTCCTTTTGACGGACGAAGCCTGCAAAGTGACAGCCCGGGTCATGGGAACTGACCAGCGCGGGATCATGCAGGGACAAGGCAACCGCAGCCTGGGTGACAACCGCGAGGTTATGATGGGCCAGGGCACGGTCAGTGGTGAGCGCGGAGGCGTGAACAACCAGCCCACCCTCAGACTTCGCTATCTTGACAAGACATCTCCAATCACGCCGGGCATGGACGTCATCAGTTCCGGTCAGGGTCTCGTTTTCCCGCCCAATCTGGCTCTCGGAAAGATCAAATCCGTCCATCCCGGAGACATCACCACGGAGGCGGAGATCGAACCAAGCGTCGACTTTTCAAACTTGGACTTCGTGTTCGCCATCATCGGGACCAAGAAATGATTTTCTCGGCGCTCATGTTCGTCTTCCTGATCCTGGCGATGATGATCCAGGAATTTCTTCCCGTCATGAGCTTGGGCAGCATCAAAATCCTCTTCTTGATGCCCTGGTCTTTTTTCTACGTCATCGCACTCACGGTCCCCTACCCCGTAATGTTGTTTTTTGCCCTCGCCACCGGACTCATGTGGGACGCCCGGCACGGTTTGCCTCTGGAGTCGCCACTTCCCTTTGGCACACGCGTCATTCTCTTCGCCTTGATGGGATCCTTCATGCAGGGAATCCGCCCTCTGTTCCAACGCGGACATTGGTTTCTTCCCGTGATCATGGTTGGGCTCGCCGTTCTCTTTCAGCGCATCAGCGAGTTCCTTCTCATCTGCTTTACGGCTGGTGACTTCCAGTTTTCCGCCGAAATCTGGATGACGATGATTGCGACCGCCGGAGCCGCCATGCTCATTGCACCTTTTTTGTTAATTATCATCAGCCGGGTTGCCAAACGGTGCGGTTACCAGCTAGAATTCGAACAGTTCATGTTCAAACGAGCCTACAGCCATGGTCACCAGATTTAAGCTCCGCATTTATCTCCTCGCGATTTTGGTGGTAACCGGGATGGGTATCCTCGTTCACCGGCTCTACAGCGTCCAGATTTCTCAGCACGAAGAATGGGTCAGCCAGCTTCCGGGAGAGAAAGAAGTGACGGTGCGGGTTCCAGGTGTTCGCGGGGAGATTCTCGACCGAAATGGTGAGGTTCTCGCCACCAACGAGGCCAGCTATGAGGTCATTTTCGATCTCAAGTCGATCATCGACAATTACAAAGACAATTTCGAAGACGTCCCGATGACGACATTCGACGCTAAGGTATCCGGGATGCAGCGTCAAAAGCGCGAAGCCGACATCCTTCACATTGTTGAGGAGACCGTCCTGCCGAAAATGATGCAGATTGGGTTGGCGACAGACTTCAATTCCCGCCAGCTCCAAATCCACTACCGAAGCACTGGTGGAATTGTTCCCTACACCTACCGCAGGGACCTGACCTTTGAGGACTTTGCCATGTTTGCTGAGAACGATTTTGACGTTCCCGGGGTGAATGTCGCGGTCAAACCCAGCCGGATTTATCTCTACGACTCCCTCGCTTGTCATCTCCTCGGCTATGTCAATCTGCCTGATATCCAAACGGTGCCAAAAGCAAAGCGCCTCGAATTCGACCACTACGTCCCGGATGAC
>JBCDHN010000561.1:0-3259 GCA_038749915.1 Verrucomicrobiota bacterium
ATCGACCGGGCGCCGGAGATCGAGCCGGTAAGTCGGGATGGCCCAGCCTTCTTTTGTTTTCTTGAGCCCAAGGCTTTTCAGAATGTCGGCGATCTCCTTGTTAGGGATGCTGTGCCCGATCAATCGCCGGCAATGATCATTGTCGAGCGGCACGACGAAATCCGTCTTGGGAACTTCGCCAGCGATGAGGATCTCTTCGTCAGCCGTTCCGCCAGCGAGTTCCAGGATCAACTTCGTCGCCAGTTCGGACGCTCCCAAAACCTGAGCCGGGTCCACTCCTCGCTCGAACCGATAGCTGGAATCCGAATGAAGATTGAGACGGCCCGACGTATAACGAATCATACTCGGCGTGAAGTAAGCGACCTCCAAGAGGATATCCGTGGTGGCCTCAACCACACCGCTCACCTCCCCTCCCATCACACCGCCGATCGCGTGAGGGTTTTTCGAATCAGCGATGACGCAATCCTCCTCCGTCAGCTCATAGGTTTCGCCATCAAGCGCCAAAAATTTCTCACCAGCCTCAGCTCTGCGGACATGAATCCCGCCATCCAGCTTGGCAATATCAAAAGCATGCAGCGGTTGCCCGATTTCCATCAGCACAAAGTTGGTGATGTCGACGATGTTGTTGATCGGTCGCAAGCCCACCGAGTTGAGCCGCTCCTGAAGCCAGACCGGGCTCGGGCCAACTTTGACCCCACGAATGAAACGACCGGTATAGAGGGGACAGGTCTCCGTATCAGAAATCTTGATCTCCGTCGCTTTGGCTTCCCGACTTTTCGCGACGGACTTGATGAGGCTGGCTTTCGACTTCAGCTTTTCTCCGGTCAGTGCAGCAAGCTCGCGGCCTATTCCCAAATGGCTCAGCAGATCGGGACGATTCGGCGTGATCTCCAAGTCATAAACTGGTGGATAAATGTCACTGAGAGGCGTTCCAGACTTCAGTTCTGGTGCCATGATCATGAGCCCATCGCTGTCGTCGCTCAGGCCAAGCTCGCTCGCACTGCAGAGCATCCCGTGGGACTCAACACCCCGCAGCTTTCCTTCCTTGATGACAAAACCTCCTCCCAAATCGCATCCCGGCAACGCCAGGGGAACATTATCGACCGGCTTGTAGTTCTTCGCTCCGCAAACAATCTGTCGGGCCGTCCCGGAACCGTCATCCACCTTGCAGACGCTCAACTTATCGGCATCCGGGTGTTTGTCCGAGGTCTGAACTTTTCCAACAACGAGATGGGCTGGCATTTGCTCGATCCCTTCCACCTCGATCCCTGCAAACGTGAGCAAGTCCGCCATTTCATCGATGGATTTGCCAGAAAGGTTAAGATGCTCATTGAGCCAGTTGAGAGAAGTCTTCATTTTAACAAGGTGAACTGCCTGTGCTCGCCGCCGCGCCTAGGCAAATTGCCGCAAAAACCGCACATCATTATCGTTAAACATGCGCAGATCCGGAATGCCATACTGAATCATCGCCAACCGATCGACACCCATACCAAATGCGAAGCCGGTCACCTTGTCGGGATCCAAGAGGTCGTCCCCTCGGGTCTGGCTAACCGCCTCGAACACCGCCGGATCGACCATGCCGCAGCCAGCGATCTCGACCCATTTGTCGGCCCGCCCTTTGGCCTTGAGCTTCACATCGATCTCGAAACTCGGCTCGGTGAACGGAAAAAAGTGGGGACGAAATCGAACGTCGGTGCCCGCACCGAAAATCACTTGGAAGAACGTTTCCAAGGTTCCTTTGAGATCGGCCAGACTCACTTCTTCCGCCACATAAAGTCCTTCGATCTGGGTGAAGGAGATCGAGTGAGTCTCGTCAATTTCATCCCGCCGGAACGCGGTTCCGGGAGCGATGATCCGAACCGGTAGCCCTTTGACCGACTCCATCGTTCGGATCTGAACCGTAGAAGTGTGGGTCCGGAGGAGTTTTCCGTTGTCGAAATAGTAGGTGTCCGACTCGTTCCGAGCCGGATGATCCTCCGGCGTGTTCAGCGCATCGAAGCAATGCCACTCCGTCTCGATTTCCGGGCCTTCGGCGAGGGCAAACCCCATCCGGCGCAGCGCCTGAACCGCGTAGTCAAGCGTTTGCGTTAAAGGATGCAAGGCGCCTTGGGGAAGAGGTCGCCCGGGAAGGGTAAGATCAATACCTTGGGCAGCTTTCGCGTCTTTTTCAGCAACCAGAGCTTCTTTGCGAGCCTCAATCGCCTCGGAAATCGCGTTCCGCACCTCGTTCAGCTTCTGACCAACCTTTGGCTTTTCTTCCTTCGGCACATCACGCATTCCGGCGCTGGCCTTGGTCAATTCACCCTTTTTTCCCAGAAATCGTACCCTGAAATCATCAAGCGCGAATTCGTCCGCGATCGGGTTGATCTCGGCGAGAGCGGTTTCCCGGATTTTGTCGAGTTCAGCAAGCATTCTGAATACGAAGACGCAGTGCTCCTTTCATGGGTCGAGGAGTTTCCGACTGCCGAAAGAAACCCTTCGAGAGGTTATGCGAGCTTCTTGCTCAGGGCGTCGTGAGCCGCTTCGGCTACCGCCTTGAACCCGGAAGGGTAATGGATCGCCATATCGCTCAGTACCTTGCGATCGATTTCGATCTCTGCGGCAACAAGCCCCTCGATGAGGCGGCTGTAGGTAAAGGGCTTTGCTCCCTTGCCATCTTTGTCTCCACCGACAGTCAGCGCAAGATCGCGAACTCCGGCATTGATCCGCTGAACCCAGAGGTTGCGGAAGGTGCGTTTGCGATTCTTGCGGTCGCGATAGGCCCAGGTCTGAGCTTTGTAGACCGCATCTTTGGCGACGCGATACAGTTTGGAACGAGAGCCGCGGTATCCGCTGGCTTTCTTCAGCATGCGCTTGCGGCGCTTTCGGCTCGCAGGCGCGTTGGTTGCTCTTGGCATTGTGTAGTAGTTTCTCCGTGGAACGAGCCGTTTGTTTTTTCGTTCGACCTCACAATCTCACTCGTTCGGTTGAGTCACTACCTGGAGCGGTAACAACCAAGACGGTGGGGTCGGCTCCAATCCCGTTTTCACGAGATCGGAGGCTGGTTTTTACTTCGAAAAGCGTGTCACCAGCATTCCTCGCTCAGCCACGATGGCTGAACGGCAGATTCTCCTTAATTTGAGGAGTATCTGCATCAGAAACAAGCGCTGCCTGTCCGAGATTCCGAATCCGTTTCCGGTTCTTGCACTCGGCAAGGTGACGCTTGCCTTGCTTGCGGCGAATCACCTTGCCGGAGCCGGTGATTTTGAACCGCTTAGCG
>JBCDHN010000562.1:0-3258 GCA_038749915.1 Verrucomicrobiota bacterium
GTCGATTTTCTGACGGCTCCAAGGTCGCGACTCTAGCCTCGGCGAGCGGGGTCGAGGAACTGGCGGCGAACGGCTGGCAAGAACCGGAACGCTTTTCGACCAAGGATCGCAATGGCGAATTCGACATTCACGGCATGATCCTGCGACCTGCGAACTTCGATCCGAAGAAGAAGTATCCGGTGGTCGAAGCAATCTATGCCGGCCCCCACGGTTCCTTCACCCCAAAGAGCTGGAGGCTCCAATACGGTGCGATGTCGGCGATGGCCAACGCCGGGTTCATTGTCGTCAAACTCGATGGATTGGGGACGAATCATCGGGGAAAAAAGTTTCACCAGGTCGCCTACCAAAACTTGATCGATTCCGGGTTTCCCGATCGTGTGAAGTGGATTCGGGAAGCAGCGAAGAAGGTTCCCCAGATGGATCTGGATCGCGTGGGTTTGTATGGTGGTTCGGCCGGTGGGCAGAGCACCTTGGCGGGATTGTTGACCCATCCCGATTTCTACAAAGCAGGCGCGGCGGATTGTGGCTGCCACGACAATCGCATGGACAAGATCTGGTGGAACGAGCAATGGATGGATTGGCCTGTTGGACCCGAATACGAAGCCAACGCCAACGTCACCCACATCGAATCGTTGCAAGGGGCCTTGCTCCTCACCGTTGGTGAGCTGGACAAGAACGTTGATCCTGCATCGACCTTGCAAGTGGTGAACGCCCTCATCAAAGCGGACAAAGACTTCGAGTTCTTCCTTGTACCGGGAGCGGGTCATGGCGTTGGTGAGTCGCCGTATCTCCGCCGCAAACGGATCGAATTCTTCCAACGTCATCTCGGAGGGCTACAGTGACGACCGAGGAGACCGCCGCGAGTTATGATGCCATCGCTGATCATTGGAATAGCGATGAGTTCAATCGCGAGAACGGGATCGATCAGCATCGAAGAGCGATCCGATTCCTGGCTAACCACGGGGATGCGATCGATATTGGGTGTGGCAGCAGCGGCAGGTTCATCGATCTGCTTCTCGAACACGGCTTTGCGGTCGAAGGCCTCGACCTCTCTGCGGAAATGTTGCAACACGCTCGCGCACGCCACCCCGAGGTTGGCTTTCATCAGGCCGACATCGTGACCTGGGACTTTCCCAAACGCTACGACTTCATCTCTGCGTGGGATAGTATTTGGCATGTTCCCCTCAGCTTCCAGCAACCGGTTCTCGAAAAGCTTTGCTCCGCATTGAAGCCGGTCGGGGTGTTGATCTTCACCTCGGGAGGGGTGGATGAACCGGGCGAAGTTACCAATCCCTGTCATGGTCAGCCGCTCTATCATTCAGCGCTGGGCATTCCCAAGCTTCTTGAGATCGCTACCCAGCAGGACTGTGTTTGTCGGCATCTGGAATATGATCAACCTGAGGACAACGATCCCGGCAAGCACCTGTATCTCATTTTCCAGAAAGGACGTTAGCAGAGTATGAAGATGAGATCCCCCGCCGAACCCGATCCCGACCAGCGACTCTTTTGGCGGAATGCGCCGAACCATCGAAAGCCGGTCATGTTTCAAACTTGGCGACAGTTGCTCTTCTTGCATTGGACCGTCGATCCGGAAATGTTGTCGGCTCAGTTGCCGGATGGTCTCCATCTCGACCTGTTTGAAGGCAATGCCTATCTCGGTGTGGTGCCGTTTTACATGCGGAACATCGGACCACGCGGCCTCACCACTTTTCCCGGACTCTCCAATTTCCTTGAGCTGAACGTCCGCACCTACGTTTATGACGACGCGGGCGATCCCGGAGTCTGGTTTTTCTCGCTCGACGCCAACAACCGCATTGCCTGTGCCACCGCTCGGACCCTGTTCAAGCTTCCCTACTACGATGCGAAAATGCATTCGACCGAAGGAGATTGGGTCGACTATGAAGCGCTGCGATTTGGGAGACAGGATCCAGCCATCTATCGCTACCAAAAGACTGGAGCGGCGAGAGTCGCCGAGGCTGGGACGTTAGACTTTTTTCTGGTCGAACGGTATCTGCTCTTTTCCCATAACCCGGCTTCGCAAAAGATCATGCGCGGTCAGGTTCATCATCAGCCCTACCAACTTCATGAGGCTGAAGTGGAAGCAATGTCGGTTGCTCCGGTATCGTGGAATGGAATGGACGCACCCACTTGCGAGCCCGCTCACGTTTGTCTGGCCGAGGATGTCAACGTGCAGATTTTCGGTCTCGAAGTGGCGGGAGAGAGCAGGAGTCGAGGTTCCTGAAGCCGAAGGGCCAGGCGCTGCGTAACTGTGGTTGGAATGAATCGCGCAACCATCGACAAAGTGATTGGCATGGCCTGGGCTGATCGGGTTTCCTTCGAAGAAATCGAAAAGAAAGTGGGGTTGACCGAGAAGGAAGTGATCGACCTGATGCGTCGCAATTTGAAGACTTCCAGTTTTCGACGCTGGCGGAAACGGGTCTCCGGCCGCAAGACCAAGCATCGTCGCATTTGGAAGGCGTCTCGTGCTGCTGCGACCCTGGATGAGGATTAAGTTGATGAGTAGCGACCTTCAGACACGAACCGCCTATCATGAATCGGGTCATGCTGTCTTCGCCGTTCTTCAAGGCGCGGAAATCGAATGTCTGTCGATCGAGGCGGATTGGGAAAGCGCTCACGAGCGGGAACGCTTTGGCGCAACCCGCGTGACCTGGCCGGATGAGAATTGGTCCGAGCGCGAAGTCGCCATTCGCGAAGTCAAGATCGCCCTCGCTGGTCCGGTTGCGGAGATGATTTACGACGGGAATCAATATGCCCCGGAACTCCTCGACGCGTGGCACGAAGATTGGGACATGGCAGTGGAACGTGCCCGTGATTACCTGCCGAAGACGCAGTCGCTCGCCCAGTATCTGTCACGCATCACCTTCGATCTGATCCGGTTCTTCGAGCGGGATGACGTTTGGGCAGCGGTTGCCGCCTTGGCCGATGAACTCGAAGCGCACGAGGCTCTGGATGCCGAGGACGTCGCCGTCGTGATGGAAGCGTGGCCGATCGCTTAGCGCGTAGCGGAATTCGTAAGAATTTCGATGGTAGCTTTCGCCGTTTCCACCCCCGAAATCATGGCACCCTCGATCGAAGCGCTCGCGAGATGATCGCCTGCGACGAATACACCGCTTGGATGCTTCGCGAACGCTTTTTCGGGGAATGACGAAGCCGGTGAGGGAGTGGGAAGGGCACGTTGAATCGCAACGGTCTTGAGATGTCGCCAATCGGTCACCTGAGAACCAAACCACCCTTTGA
>JBCDHN010000563.1:0-3258 GCA_038749915.1 Verrucomicrobiota bacterium
CACCGAGAATCAGGTGCCAATCCGTGCCAGAATCCTTCAACCTCCGAAGATCAACGGAATCCAGAGTGCTCTCGATCTGGATTCTTGCGATGGTAGTCGTATCAATATCGGCAAGGTACGGATAGCGAACCTGACTCGTGTTCTTCGGCAGCCTCGACACCAGGTTATTATTGATTCGGAAAACCGCATCCCTGCCGTCAACCGTCGCCAGCATCGAACTCGATTTGCCATCACCCTCGGCCTGCTCGCGCAACCTGATCGTAAATGGCTTTCCCCCTTGGGGCAGCAAACGGAAATTGGCGGAATTGGGCTGAACACCACTGCCCAACGCTGCCGATCCTTCTACTTGTTCCCCCAGAAAAGTATCGATCCGGAGCTTCGATAACTCATCCAGAATTGAATAGGCAATATCGTCGTTGGCTCGTGCTTTCAAGGGTCGTTCCACATACCAACGGGGTGCATCAGGCTCTCTTCTCATGGCGATCTCACCCTTCTCCGTAGTTAGGACATAAGCCTCAATCTGGCCCGGGTCTTGCCGAAACAAGGCTCGATCGCGGAGCTCAGTTCCCGGAGCTGTGATCCAGGAACGAAAGTCTCCCTCCACAACATAGACCCCCCTTCGCTTGGGAGAATCCGGCATCCTTGCATAAATGGTATTAGCGAGAGGACCTTTCGCTCCAAATTGAATGGCCAGCGGATCCGTCTTCCCCTCAAATTCCAGCTTCACCTCGATAAAGGCCGATTTCGACAACCCAAACCGGCTCAGCCGAATCTTGTCACCTCCGATCTCATCTCGTTCAATTGTTTCCCGAATCGAGAGATGCGCCAGCTTATCAACCAACTTGGCGATCCGGTCCGGATCCGCACGATCACTGATCGGTGCCATCAACTTCCATCCATCGCCTTTGCGATCGATCGAAATCTGTCCCATCTGACTGGTAACCCTGATGCGCTTCAGGTCTTGAACGGGCACCGTTGCCAATACCCGGGATGAGACTTGTGCCTGCCTTGATGATTCCAGCTTCCTCTCAAATCCGACCACGAAAATCGCCAGAACGGAGGCGATCGAGACAAGCGTAATCGTGATGGTGGAATTCATGGAATGGCGACACTAGGAACGGCGTTGCAACCAGACAAAGATGCCTAACACTCCAACCAGGCCAGGAAAAACCCATAGAACAAATCGTTGCAGCCAGGCAGATTGAGAGCGCGTCAGTTGAATCGCGTAGCGAGTCGGTTCCTTGGCGCTCACCCCAATCAATTCCGCTCGGTCAAGGAGCCAGTTCAAGCTGGCCATAACAAAGTCGGACTGCACCTTCTGGCGCTTCAAACCTCCGGACAAAATGGTTGGATTGCTCACAATCACCATGCGCTGCGTCTCAACTCTTAAGTTAGGATCATCAACAGCACCGCGCTCGACCGTGGCCGCGAGAAAAATGGGCGCATGGGTATCCAGATCACGATTCCGCTGAATGTCTTCCGCTTCATAATCCGTCTCGCCCCAAAAGCGGGGATCAGCCACGAGGACCGGCGAAAGATGGATGTTCTCATTCTTCACAAAATCGGCTTCCTGATGAAGCTCGATCGACTGGCTCCGCCCCCCCAGGGTCATGGTGAGTCCTCCGAGGCCTCTCTCAGACGCAATGGGAGAGCCAACCCGCATGGTAGTGGGCACCGAATACCGTTTCTGGAGGGGTTGACCGGGGACCTGTGAAGCGAAGACAATACGATCATTGCGAGGCACGACGCCATGCATCCTGACAAACGACTGAAGGAGCGGCGTTTCAGCGTCCGGATCGAGAGCGAGAAACAATGCTCCTCTGGCGCCTTTCCAGTAATCCAGAATCTCCTTCATCTCAGCGGTCGGCGGATCAAACTGGGGCGCGGCAAGGATCACCGCATCGGCATCTTCCGGAATCGAGCCACCACCACTGAGCTCAAGAAAATTAACCTGTGCGTTCTGACGGGCAGCAATAACCTGCAATTCCTGCATCACCTCCTGCAGATATTCAGCTCGCTGGAAACCCGTCGCAAGATAGATCTGGCGTCGCTGACCTTCGACCACTTCCAGAAGTGCCGCAGTAATTGCAAATTCGCCGGCAAACTTATCGACCAATCCGGCCCCATCCCGAATCACCATCCTGGATTCTGGAATGACCTTCACCCGGTCACCTTTGGCAACGATGACTGCGTTGCGGCTGAGACTGAGACCATACTTTGCCTGCAACTCAGTCGCCCGATCGGGCGTCCGTGCCGGATCCACCCATTCGACATCGATCTTCTTGTTACTATTCTGCTTGTACTGGTCGACGAGAGTTTTCAGGTCATCATAGACCGGAGAACCTGCCATAAAGGCGACCGTTAAATCAATATCTTCAGAAAGGCTCTGCAGGAAGTTCTCAGTAGTCGGCGATAAGGTAAACCGGCTGTTCTGGGTCAGATCCCACCTCGAGTAATGGCGGCAACTCATGTAGTTCACGAGGACGAAAATCGTGACCAGCGCAAAAATCTGAAGACCGACGTGGAGAAGAACTTTTCTTCGATCAATCGACTGCTGGAGCGCCTGGCTATGTTCTGAATCTTGACTCATGGTTCAGGGACGCCAGCGACGGTATTCCAACACATAAAAGGTGAATGTAAGAAAGAGAGCCGAACCCGTGGCATAATAGATCAGGGGTCTCGTATCGATCAGCCCGTTCGAGAAGTAGCGCAGATGTTCGACCGTTGAGAAATAGGTGACACGGTCCAGAACTTCGGCAGGCATGTTTCCCGCGAATCCCTGCACAAACCCAATAAAGAAATGAAGCGTGACAAAGGCAAAGGCGAGGACTCCGGCAATGAGTTGATTCGCGGTGAGCGATGAAGCAAAAATTCCCAAAGCGATGTTAAATCCACCAACCATGAACAAAACTATATAGGTGCCCCAAAACGATCCTGTGGTGAAGGCGGCGGCAGAGCCACTGATGGATTCAAACAACCACAGTTTCAGCGCACTCGGCGTCCAGAGAATAACATAGAAAATGAGGGTAGCCGAGTACTTGGCAAGAATCACGGTCCAGGATTGCACAGGAGCCGTCATCAACGTCTCCAGCGTTCCCAATTTCCGTTCCTCAGCGAAGAGACGCATCGTGATGAGTGGGAACAGAAGAACAAAAACCATCCAGAACCACAACGAGTCGAAAGTGAGATGGAGCAGGCTCATCTGACTCACCTTGCCTTCCATTCGCTCGACGCTGAAGAGGAAGGAAACGCCGTTCA
>JBCDHN010000564.1:0-3258 GCA_038749915.1 Verrucomicrobiota bacterium
ACGTAGAGTGCGTTCTCCGGAGCGGTGAGCTTTACGCCTCCTTCAATGGTTTCGAGAGCAATTTCTGCCTGGCGATAACCTGATGGATTAAGCACAATGGCCTTGGTGAGATTTGGGTTTTGAATGGTGATGGAGGCTTCGAGGTTCGCGATTCGCCAGGGTGGCGTGCCTGTTTTTACGATTTGCTCGCCGGGAATTTTGGTGGCGGCTGCTCCGCGGCCGAATGGGACTTGCACGTCCTTGGTCTCCCAACCTTCGAGACGCGATACCGTGCCGAGTTGGAGGAGGATGCGTCGCGATTCCGTGAGCGGCTTTCGATCGAGAGCAACCGCCTGAATCGTGGCATAGTCCGTAGTTGATTCGATGGTGATGGTTGAGAGTTCGAACCGGCCTCCGGCTTGGGCGAGGAATCCGGTTACACCTTGAGATGCCGGGGCGTCGACTCTGCAGATTCCCTGACGGTAATCCCAGTGATGTTGAGATGTGATGCTCCGGATGGTGCCTTCGTCGGGATTGAGATAGGCTTCGACCGATCCGCCTTTGGAGTTCTCGCTGCTTGCGCCGAGTCGTGATTGAACCGGCCCAACGAGAAAAGCTGCGCGATTGATCTGACCATCGAATTCCGGTTCCCAACCGGGTTGCAACTCAGGCTGAACCCTGCCATCACCATAAATCTCGTTGTCCTCGATGTTGGCCTGGCGGCGCAGCCAGAGATCGCGCATCGGGCGAAAATCCTCGGCGATCGGTTCACCCATTTCAAGTAAGCCGAGCCGATGTTGGACGGCGTTGGCCGGAAACATCCCCATCAGCATGGGCGTGCTGCAGCTCCACTTGGAGAGGGCGTGGGAGTCGCCAACTTTCCAAAACAGACGACGGGGATCCATTTGCCAGGTGGGATCGGTGCAGCTGAACCAAAAGACGGCATCGAGACCATTCAGGGTTTGATAGGCACTGATGAGAAAGGGCCCTTCGCTTTGATACCGATTGGGATTCTTCCAACTGGTTTCCGTGACCATGAAGGGATGGCCCTTTTCCTGACGGTAATTGACGGACAACTCGAGAGGTTTGAAGAGGACCGACTCGTTGACGAGGTAGTGACCCGGATCGATTCGGTAGGAATCCTTTGGGCCGAGATGTTGGTAGTCGCTGCCAACGTATTCGTTCTCGGCATCGAAATCGAGGGCGTGATAGCTGTATCGTTCCAACGCCTTGAGCTTGGAGTCGTTCGCCGTTCGCCAGTTCGTGGCGTTGAGGAGTTGCTGACAGCCCAGTTCGTCGCGGAGATAGCTGCTCATCGAGGCGTAAAAGTTCCGCTGAAATTTGGCCATGAATTCGACCTGATCCTTGATGCGACGACCCATTCCTCCGGTCCACGGCTTGGTGAGCATGTAAGCGTCGAACACGCCGATCAAGCCATTGGATGGCGCGTCGTGTTCGTGCCGTCTTGCGCTTTGGCCCCACTTCTTGACCGCCGCATCAAGCGTCTCATATTTTTCCTTGAGCCAGGTGGCGAAGTGTTGGGCGAGGATCTTTTTATGCGCGTCACTCATGCGGGACTGGGTCCAGAAAAAGAGGCTGTCTTCATTGTGAATCTGAAGAAATGCCACGGTGGGATCATCCTTGATCGCGAGGCCGGTGTGAGGGTTAACCGTCGTGTAGAGATGTTTGGTCCACTGTTTGTAGGCATCCTGCATTTTGGGTTCCACGAAGATCACGCCCCACGGTTGTTCGCCGGTGTAGTCATTGAGGCCCCAACTCTTGGGAACTGGATGGTGACCGTAGTAGGGGGAGATGAGCACGTAGATTCCGTTGTCTTTGGCCGCCTTGATGAACCGGAAGATTCCTTCGACTTCGGCTTCATTGACCTCAGTGATCTGGGCGCCGTCTTTGGTATTGGCAACGCGGGAATGGATTCGTGCGAGGTTCACTCCCATCTTCGCGAGAAAACGGCAATGCCGGTCCATTGCCTCGGGACTTTGGCGATAAACATCCGTTCCCACCGCCCAGAATCGAATCCGTCGATCGTCTCCGCGGACAAAGTCATTGCCGCTTGGGCTCAGCTTGATGAATCCCGTTTCACCGGATTGCTCCTCATTCAGCCTTCGAAGATCGAGCAATGCGTTGTCCGTGAACAACTCTTCGCCCGGGATAAAGGCCCAGCTGTTCGACTCATCAAGCGGAGCCTCTGCCGCGTCAACAAACTGCCCAAAAGAAGACAAAAGAACAAACAACCAGAGTAAGCGCATGACCAAGCATAGGCGGTCTGGCGGAAATTCGTCAACCCGACATTCCGAACGATAGGGTGGGGATGTTAGGAAACTCCTAGGCCGTTGCCTGAATCACGCGATCCAAAAGGTCTTTCGTTTTCTGAATGCCTTCGACCTCACCGATGGCGCTGCCTTCGTATTCCACGCCGACATAGCCTTTGTAGCCTGAATCCCGGACGATCTTCATGGCTTGGACGAAGTCGGTATGCACTTCGTTTCCGTCCTCATCGAAATCGTGACTCTTGGCGCTCACCCCCTTGGCATAGGGCATCAGGTCTTTGATCCCCTGATAACGGTCGTAGGCAAGTCCCTTCTCATCCTCATCCACGTTGCGATCGGGATAGAGCTCCTTGGCTTTCTGATAGGCTTCGGCATTGCCGCGATTTTTGACTAGATAAAAATTTCCGAAGTCGGGCAGGGTTCCGCAGTTCTCCAGGCCGACCTCCTTCATCACGCTTGCGAGCCAGGCACCATCTGAGGAGAGGCCACCATGATTTTCCACGATCACGCTCAGCCCAACGGTTTTGGCATGTTCAGACAGGCGACGCAGGCCATCAACGCAAAGGTTCTTCTGTTCCTCGGCGGATAGGGTGTTGCTGGACCGGGCGTTGACGCGGATGGCGTGGCAACCCAGTTGATTGGCGGTGTCGCACCAGGCGTAGTGACCCTGAATTGCATTGCTACGGCGCTCGTCATCGGGATTGCCGAGGTCACCAACTCCGTCGCACATCACGAGGACGTTGGTCATGCCGAGATCGTCGGTGCGTTTCTTCATTTCGGCGATGTAGTCTGCCGGTTTGGGTTGAAGGCCGAACTTGTCTTTGCGGCGATCGCCAACGCAGAAAAACTGGTTCACATACTCGAGGGCTTCGATGCCGAAATTCTCCTTGGTGTGTTTGGCCCAATCGAGGTTGTCGAGTTCCCCACTTCGAAGGGCTCGGTGCATCGACCATTGCGCGAGCGAAATTTTGAAAGGCTGGTGATGATCGGC
>JBCDHN010000565.1:0-3255 GCA_038749915.1 Verrucomicrobiota bacterium
CAGAGGCGACATAGCCGATGCGCCGGATGTTGATATCGCGGTGCTCTTTCGAAAAGCCAAGCTCTGACGAGAGATGTTTGCGCACCACATCGCCGTCGAGCAGCGTAACGGGGCGGCCGCCCTTCTTCCCAAACTCGCGCTTCGAGAGCAACGGAGGCCGCGTTGGCTTCGGCTTCTTTTTTGCTGGTGCCCTTCCCTTTTCCCAGCGTGACGCCATTCCATTCCACTCCACAGACAAAGGTCTTTTTGTGATCCGGTCCTTTTTGAGACAGGACCACGTATTTGGGGCTGGTGGAAGAAATGGCCTGGAGGATCTCCTGGAGTTGCCCTTTTGGATTAATTTCCGCCGGCATGGCCTCAATCTTCTCGATCGACTTTCGACAATGAGCGGAAAGGAATTCCTGAGCAGACTCAAACCCGCCGTCCAGATACACGGCGCCAACCAAGGCCTCGAAAGCGTCGGCCAGAGTGGAAGAACGGTTTCGGCCACCGCTTGCTTCCTCACCCTTTCCCATCATCAGATATTGTCCAAGCCCAATCTCAAGCGCGTAGACTTTGAGAGCGGGGCGGGATACCAATCGGGAACGCAACTTGGTTAGTCGGCCCTCGCCAAAGGTCGGAAACATGTTGTAAAGCTCGTCCGTGAGGATGAGCTGCAGCACCGCATCCCCAAGAAATTCGAGGCGTTGGTTATCGAAATGCGGCTTCTGGGTTTCGTAAGCCAGGCTCGGATGTGTCAGCGCTTCTGCCAAGAGAAGCGAATTGCGAAATTTGTAGCCGACTTTTTCTTCCAACGAAACCATGTGGAGGTTGGGAAGAAATCTTCACTTGGCACGACTTGCAAAGGGAAAATGGGGTGACCGACGGGGCTCGAACCCGCGACAACCAATACCACAAACTGGGGCTCTACCAACTGAGCTACGGTCACCATCCGATTTTCGTGCCGTCTAGGCAATCGGGCGGGAATCCTACGGGTAGACCTTCAAATTTGCAATTCGAAATTCCGGGGTTTCGACGCTAATCTGTGACCATGTCAGTTTTTGGCTTCAAGGAATGGAAATTGATCTGCGACGCGATGGAGCGTGGCGAACAAAGTGTGATCTTGCGCAAAGGTGGCATTTCCGAGGGCAAACACGGGTTTCAGTGGCTTCATCGAGAGTTTTTTCTGTTCCCGACCTATTTTCATGAGCAGGAGGATCAACTTCGACTGGAGGAGGGAACGGTTGAGGAGCTGCCAACCAAGGAGCGGGAGATGATTGAGGTTCGCCAATATGCGCGAATTGAGCTGACCACGGAGATCACCGATCTGGACCAGGCAAAACGATTTCAGGACCTTCACCTTTGGAACGAGTCGGTGATCGAAGATCGATTTGGGTGGGGCGAGAACAACGGGATCAGTCTGGCCGTCGTTCGGGTCTACCGATTGAAAGAGCCCTGGATGTTGGCGAACCGGAAGGGTTTTGGCGGCTGCCGTTCCTGGCTGGGAATGCCAAAAGAAGAGGGTCTTCCGGAGAGTTGGAAGGAAGATCTGGAGCCCGCGTTAGCCTCAGACACGTTCGATGAGATCCTTGCGACCGTGAAATCGCGTTTGGATTCGAATGAATAACCAGCGGAAGGCCGGTTCACTCACAAGTCGCTTCATCCTGAGCTTGTCGAAGGATCCCTCAATGTTTATTGAGCGGCTTGGATTGGTGTTCCAGGCGGACGGCTCTTTGAGGAACTTACAGCGCTCCATGGGGATCGGGGAGATCCATCGAAAGGCTCAGGATGCCAATGAAGCTTTCTCAGGGAACGCCGGGGAACGAATCCACGTATTGGATTTTGAAGTCCGGGAATGAACTAACGATCTGAATCTTGTAATCCGGAAAACTGTCCACGATCTGCCACTCTCCTGGAGAATCGGCGAAGCTGGAAACCTTCTTTACTTTGAGGTCGGGAAACGAGGTGACCACCTGCACCTTGTAGTCGGGAAAGCTGTCAACGAATTGGATTTTACCGTGGATGTTGGCAAGCTGGTCCTTGGTTAGTGAGCAACGGGAATCGTGGTTCGCCGAACCGGATAGAGACAACACCAGCAACGCGAGACTTCCTGACAAAATCCTTTTCATTTCAGGGAGACGCTTCGAACTCGCCTTCTAGCGGTCCGAGAAAATCTTTGGGAGTCGGATCGCCATTTTTCTCGGCTTTGGCCCGGGCTTTTTCGTGATTCATGTCCGCCGAAATATAGGTGATCGTCTTGTTTCGCTTCTTCATCTCCCGCATTTCGTCGAGTGCGACATCTCCTCCTCCAATCGCCACCATCATATCGCTCACGGAAACCATGGCTTCAGATGTGGGCGAGAGCGTTGTGGTTCCCTCGAGATAGCCGCCCCAGGTTTCATCCACGATGAAGAAGGCGCCGTTTTTGACGAAAGGCGAAACGTCGACGCCATACTCCAGTGCCTGGCTTGAAACGATGCCGGTGGTTTCGAATCCTGCTTTGCTTGCCCATTCATAGACCGCGCCAATTCCTTCCGGCGTGACGCCGGCGTTGATCAGTGTCTTCTTGGGGTCTAGGGTTTTGAGAAAGCGATCTACGGTTTTCTCCAGTAACTCCTCGTCCTCATAGCCCAGACCCGAATAACCGACAAAGGTGAGCACGACCTTGTCCTGGTTCGAGAAGTGCGACTTCACTTCATCTACCGTGGAAGTGGAGGGGGAAGAAGATTGGGGCATTTGAGGACAGGCGGTTGCGGCGAGAGCTCCAATTGCCGCAAAAACCAGCCTGCAAGGATTGGAGCAAAGTGCCATGAATGTGAGGAAAGATACGCGAAATCGAAGAATGAAGAAAGCCGAAAGACCAGAGAAGCCGGAACGACGAGAATTTCAGGAAGGGTGAAAAGAGTGGAAAATCGTCTAATTGTATGACAATTTAACCTATGGATCCTGAGAAACCGAATTTGGTCATTGTTGATGGTGTCAGAACTCCGTTTTGCAAAATGGGCACCGATCTGGCCGGGACCAGCGCTGTTGAACTGGGCAGAACCGCGGTCAATGCGCTTCTGACCAGGACCGGCATCGACCCTGATTTGGTGGACGAAACGATTCTCGGAAACGTCTGCCAACCAGCGGATGCCGGTAATATCGCCCGGGTTGTCGCGCTCAGATCAGGAATACCGGAATCAAAACCCGCAGTTACCGTGCATCGCAATTGCGCATCGGGATTTGAGTCACTGACAACCGCGTATGAAAAAATGGCGGCAGATCGCGGAGAGG
>JBCDHN010000566.1:0-3251 GCA_038749915.1 Verrucomicrobiota bacterium
CGCAAAATTCCTTGGTGCAGCCACCGGTGAAAGCCATGGGCACGAAGAGAAGGAGCAGGTTTTTCTCACCGATGTTTTCGCTAAGTTTCCAAAGTTCCGGGCCGCTTTCGCCGAGAGTGGTAAGGGTGAAATCAGGGGCTTTGGTTCCGGTTGCTAGTGCCATTTTCTTGGATGTTTGAGAGTTAGGGTTGATGTAACGAGCGCGACTATATTGACGTTGCGATTGCGGTCAACGCATACTCACCAACACCGATTGCCTTAGGTCGACTTCCGCACCCGGACTCCCTGAATTCGCTTTCCTTCCTCTTTCCACTGGCGCTCAAAATCCGTTTCCGCGTAATAGAAGGCGTCATCCGGCCAAGGAACGGATTCCATTGCCTCGAAATCAAGAATCACCTGGCGTGCATGTTCGAAATACTCTTCGTGATCGGTTTTGAAGAGAAATTCCCCGCCGGACTCGAGCAACTCATGAATGGCGGCAACGAATTCGGGAGTAACGATCCGCCGCTTCTGGTGCTTCTTCTTCGGCCATGGGTCGGGAAACAGAAGGTGGACTCTCGAAAATGCGTTCTTGGGAAGCAACCGGCCAACAGCATAGGCGCTATCGAGCCGCAGAACCCGTACATTCTCCAAACTCCGTCGATCTGCCTTGCGACAAACGGCGCGAACGCGGCCGAGAAGCCGTTCTACTCCGATAAAGTTCCGATCGGGAAATTCCGCCGCCATCGCCATGAGGAATCCACCATCGCCGCAACCGAGATCTAGCTCCATCGGCGCTTCGCGGTCGAAAAGATC
The DNA here is from genome assembly GCA_038749915.1 of Verrucomicrobiota bacterium. Classification (GTDB taxonomy): domain Bacteria; phylum Verrucomicrobiota; class Verrucomicrobiia; order Verrucomicrobiales; family DEV007; genus JBCDHN01. Next base: position 796 of record JBCDHN010000566.1, read on the forward strand.
CTGAACACGGGATTCCTGGAAGTAGTCGGCATTGCGGGGAACGAATTCCAACCGCTCATAAACGTCATTCATCCTCCTGCGCAATTGCTTCCACCGCCAGGGCCGCCGCCCCAATCATGCCTGCCTCATTTCCGAACTTGGCGTGCAAGACCTGGAGTCGCTGCCAAAAAACAGGATTCAGCTGGCATTGCATCTGCCGCTTCAACGGGTCGAAGAGAAGGTTCCCCGCCTTTGCGACGCCTCCACCAACGACAATGGCATCGGGATTCAGTATCCAGGTAATGCTGGTGAGCGCGCATCCCAGCCAACCGCCGATTTCACCCCAGATCTGGCGAGCGATGTCATCGCCATTAGCGGCGGCTTCTGCAATATGACGAGGCGTGCAATCGTCGGGACGAGCCGATTCGCCGACGTTGGCGTAGCGTTTCCGCGCCAGATCCTCAATCTGCTGATTTCCGATGTATTTTTCCAAGGCACCGAGGTTGCCGTAATTGCCAGCGCGCCCGTTGGTGTCAATGCTCATTTGCCCAATCTCTCCCGCACCAAAGGAGCTGCCGCGATACGGTGCCCCATTCAGAATCAACGCCCCTCCAACTCCGGTGCCCAGCGTGATGCAAACCACGTTGGTGAATCCTTTGGCCGCACCACATTTCCACTCGGCGAAAGCCATCGCGTTGGCATCGTTTTCGACGACGACCGGAAGGTCGGTCCGCTGATGAAGAATGTGTTTGAGTGGCACATCATGCCAACCCGGGACATTGGTCAGATTGTAGACAAATCCCGCTTCAAAATCGACAAACCCGGGCACCCCAACTCCGATCGCGACGACTTTGTGCGCCTCGCGCAATTTGTCGATCTCCCTCACCATTGCCTCGACCAGCGCATCCACCCCCGGGTAGTGGTCAGTCGGAATCGGCTCGGAGACATCGACGAGTTTTTCGCCTTGGCAGACACCAAGCTTTACGGATGTCCCGCCGAAATCCATGCCGATGGTGAGAGGGGTATTCATAGGTCAGATATTCAGATTCGCGATCTCGCGCATTCCCTCCAGAGTCAGGTCGGGAATGACGGCATCGATAGCCGCAATTTTTGCGGAGATCAACTCTGCGTAACCGCCCGTGGCGACCGTTTTGACGATGCCCGATTCCGGTGCCAATTCCGCCTTCAACTGGTCGAGAATTTCGCGGATCATTCCCCGGTAGCCATGAACGGCTCCTGAGAGCATGGCACTGCGTGTCGATTTTCCGATGAGTTGCTCGGGCTCTTCAATTTCAATCTTTGGTAGCAAGGCGGTTCGTTCATGCAAATAGCTCGTCATCACATCCAGCCCCGGAGCGATGATTCCTCCGACGTAGGCTCGATCTGCCGAAATGATATCGAAGGTGACCGCCGTCCCAAAATCGACCACGATTGCCGGTGTCTCGCCGAAGAGCGCCACCATTCCAGCAGCGTTGGCAAGCCGATCAGCGCCGATGGTCGACGGATCGGGAAACTCCAACGCAACGCCCAGCTGCATCTGATGTTGGATTTCGAAAACCCGATCGCCGAAATGCGACTGCACCATGGCGGCCTTGTCAGGAACGACGGAGGCGAGCACAACGCTTTCAAACTCCCACCGCGATTCGAGCTCTTGCAAGACGGTCCCGGTCAGCTGCCGAGTCTCGACCCAATCTCGCTCCGCCAACAATTGCCCGACGTCCGCCAGCGCAAATTTGGTCCGCGTATTATTGTTATTGATGAGGAGGTATCGAGCCACCACCTCAATGGAGACCGAGGTGTGAAGTATCGCAACGAGCTCGACTCAATTTTTCGGTCGACTCCCATGAGATTCCGATCATAATCCGATCATGGATCGCCCTAACATAGTCCTCAAATGGTTTGCAGAGTTCATTCGCAAGGGTGGACATCGCAACCTGACGCTCTGGATTCTCATTGCGCTGCTTGCGGCAGTTGCGGTGGCACTCACGGCACCGGAAACCGCGATGAAATTTCACGTCGGGGGCGAGGTGTTCCTCAACTTGTTGAAGATGCTCGTTGTGCCGCTGGTCGTTACCTCGGTCATGAGCGGAATCTTCGGCATGGGTGACGTCCGCAAACTGGGCAAGCCGGGTGGCGCCGCGATCGGCTACTATCTCTGCACGACGGTGCTGGCCGTATTCGTAGGGCTGATTGTGGTCAACATGATGCAACCAGGCGGAGCTGTTGATCCGGAAAAGGTTGCTGAGATCGGGGGAGGCACGGTCGACAAAGAGTCGCCTCGCTATATGGTTGCTAAAAGCATCGCAGAAGAGACCGGCTTAACCATGGATGAAGTGGGCACGGTGCTGGGCGGACTTCCTCCGGGCGAAGCTCGCGAGCAGAACATTGGTGACATCATCGAGAACCTCTTTCTGATGTTGGTAACCGATAACCTTTTCAAAGCGGCAATGGAGATGGAACTGCTTCCGCTCATCGTC